>SUVZ01000169.1 GCA_015061765.1 Lentisphaerota bacterium | reverse complement strand
CGTTTTCTTCAAAACAGTTAAAAATATTTTTAAGGGTGCGTAGGGCAGTTAGCCTTACGCACCCTACTACAGGCATCCTAACCAACCATCCCTATCGCGAAAAATTATAGTTTTGGAATATCTGTCCAGAACTAAACGCAAGCGCAGTTTGCCATAATAGTGGACACTTTCCGAAAAGGCAGATAAGGTTTAAGAAGCACTGTGATTGCGCCTGCCTTGAAAAAAAGCGCGATAGATAGTATAATACGCACTCGTTTTTTCATTACCCAATCAGGGAAAAGGAAATAATAAGATGGTCAGCTACAAGAAACTCGGACTCGTGAACACGAAGCAGATGTTCGCGAAGGCGGTCAAGGGCGGATATGCTATTCCGGCCTTCAACTTTAATACGATGGAGCAGATGCAGGCCATCGTTCAGGCGGCGGTTGAGACGAAGTCTCCCGTCATCATGCAGGTCTCGAAGGGTGCCCGCAAGTATGCGAACCCCACGATTCTCCGCTACATGGCGCAGGGCGCAGTGGAGTACGCCAAGGAGCTCGGCTGCAAGAAGCCCCAGATTGTTCTCCATCTCGACCATGGCGACAGCTATGAAACCTGCAAGAGCTGCATTGACAGTGGCTTCTCCAGCGTCATGATCGACGGTTCCCATCTTCCCTTCAAGGAGAACATCAAGCTCACGAAGAAGGTCGTCACGTATGCCCACAAGCACGACGTCACGGTCGAGGCCGAGCTCGGTGTTCTCGCAGGCGTTGAGGACGAGGTTTCCTCCGCGGAGTCCCACTACACCAAGCCTGAAGAGGTGATTGAGTTCGCCGAGAAGACGGGTTGTGACTCCCTCGCTATTTCCATCGGCACCAGCCACGGCGCGTACAAGTTCACGCGTGAGCAGTGCACTGTCGACAAGAAGACCGGCAAGCTCGTTCCGCCGCCGCTCGCTTTCGACATTCTCAAGGCGATCGAGAAGAAGCTTCCCGGTTTCCCGATCGTCCTTCACGGATCTTCCAGCGTCCCGCAGGACGAGGTCGACACCATCAACAAGTTCGGCGGAAAGCTTCCTGACGCGGTCGGCATCCCGGAGGCTCAGCTCCGCAAGGCCGCCAAGAGCGCCGTGTGCAAGATCAACATCGACTCCGACTCCCGTCTTGCGATGACGGCGGCGATCCGCAAGCACTTCGCGGAGAATCCGGGCCACTTCGATCCGCGCCAGTACCTCTCTCCTGCCCGCGAGAGCATGAAGAAGATGTACATCCACAAGATCATGAAGGTGCTCGGCTCGAACGACAAACTGTAATCGACCGATGCCTTGTGCAAGAAGGGGACGCGCCTTGTGCGCGTCCTTTTTTGTGGGAAGGAATCATGTTTCGCCATCATCATAAGGCAATGGACACCGAGTTCGCTGTTGTTGTGAACGCCGCAGACGAGTCCATTGCCGCCTCCGCTGCGCAAGCCTGCTTCGACAGGATCGATGCCCTGGAGCTGACGCTCTCGAAGTTCAATGACACCAGCGACGTGGCTGTTATAAAGGGTCTGTCCCCAGGCGAAATCGCGGTCGTGTCGCGGGAGACCGTCGATATCCTGATCGTATGCGCGCAGGTCTGCGCGGCGACCGCCGGGGCGTTCGACCCGACGACCGACAGGCGCAATTTTGCCGACCTCGTGATAGATACCGAACATTGCAGGGTGTCCGTGAAGGGCGAGGTGTCGTTGGATTTCGGCGGCATCGGGAAGGGGTTCGCCCTTGACGAGTGCCGCAAGATCCTTGAAGGAGAACAGTTCGACCTGCATGATTGGCTTTTGGATGCCGGAACGAGCACTGTGCTGGTTTCGGGTGGACCATGGCCGTTGGGCGTAGGAGGTCCGTTCAAGGATCGCACGCGAATTCCGGTGGTCGAGAAACTGACGAAGGGGGCGCTGTCTGGCAGCGGCACCGAGATTCAGGGCGAGCACATATGGGATGTGAGACGTGGCGTGAAGAATACGCGCTGGGAGCAGAGTTGGGCGATTGCGCCGAACGGTGCGATAGCGGACGCGCTTACGACAGCCGCGCTTTCGCTTTCGCCTAGCGAGCTGCATTCCGCCGCCGACGCGCTCAATGCCAGAATCCTTGTAGCCCGCCGCCAGTCCAAGTGGATGGATCGCTTCAGGGATCCGCTTGTCTGGTTTGCTTGAGGTTTGGAGTTTGCTTTTTTTTTTGACTGAGAAAATGCATTTCGCCCTTACAAAGGGTGAAATGCGTTTTTGTCAGGCAGGCACTCATGGGTCGGGGCCGTCCGTTTTTGAATCTTGAACAAGACAGGTGCGTTTTTCCGTATGTTATGGTATAATGCACCCATAATTTAATGCCCGATTAGCTCATCTGGACAGAGCATCTGTTTCCTAAACAGAGGGTGGCAGGTTCGAGTCCTGCATCGGGCGCCATGTTTTATGACGATACAGCAGATACCTGTGATTCTTGCCTGGACCGCAGCTGCGGTCCTGTTGGCTGTTTATGCTGTGTCGATAGCCTCGGAGATCACCTACGTAACCTTGGCGGATGGACGCAAGACCGAGCGCAAGATCCCCTTGATATTCAGGCTTCTGCTTCCGTTCGTATCCAACCTTTCGCGCGTGGTTGGCCGTCCTGCGTTCGCAAAGTCGCGCGAGATGGCAGATCAGATGATTGTCGCATCCGGCTTGGAGGGGTTGCTTTCGGGCGCTGAGTTCGTGGCGCTCAAGATGCTTGTCCCGGTTGTGTGCGGAACGTTGTGGTGCATAGCCGTCATAGCTCCGGCACTGCTTGATTCCGATTCGTTCCTTTCGGGCAACAGTCTGCTTGTGGCGATGCTGGGATTTCTTTATTTCTATGCCTATCCGCTCATGTGGCTAAGGAGCACGCTGAAGAAACGCCATTTCGCGATAATGCGTGCGCTGCCCTTCGTCCTGGACTTGCTTACGCTTTCGGTGGAGGCCGGCATGGACTTCATGAGCGCGCTTCAGCGCAACTGCAGCCGTCGGCGCCTCGATCCGCTCAATGAGGAACTTATCCGAATGACGCGCGAGGTTCAGATGGGCATTTCGCGCCGTGTGGCGTTGCGCAACATGGCGGACCGTTCGCGTCAGCCCGACCTGAAGTCGGTGTCGTTTGCCCTCATTCAGGCAGACGAGCTCGGTGTGCCGATAGGTCCGATCCTGCGCATACAGTCCGAACAGCTGCGCGCCCGCAGGTTCGACCGTGCGGAGCGTCTGGCGAACGAAGCCCCCGTGAAGATGCTCGGCCCTCTGCTTCTTTGCATCTTTCCGGCCGTATTGATCGTGCTGCTCGCCCCGATTCTGCTTGAGGCGGCCAAAAACATCTTGTGAAGGAGTCATTCCACATGGAAAACACTGCAACAGAACTTCTTGTCACGGCCGGGCCTCTCGAAGGCCAGCGCTTTTCAGTGACTGAGGCGGGGATCAGGCTCGGCAGATCTTCGTCATGCGAGATATCCATATCAGATCCGTCGCTTTCCCGGAATCAGTGTCTTTTCGAACTGAGGGACGGAGCGGTGTATGTCACCGACCTTGCCAGCGCAAACGGAACCGAGGTCAACGGAGAGCAGCTGGGCGCGTCCAGCCGTGCATTGATGGGGGGCGACCGTGTGCAGGCCGGCGACAGCGAACTCATGCTCGTCGTTCCTGGAATGGATGCTTCCGCGGAAGGCGAGGATGTATCTGCGGTCGATCTTGGGTTTGCGCAGTCCTCTGCGGAAAGTGTTGATAATGGGGCGAAGCCTTCTGGCGGTTCTCCGTTGCGCCTGATTCTCTGGCTTGTGCTCGTGCTTGTGCTTGGAGGATCCGCCGTCGCAATCCTTCTGGCTCCGAGGGGCGGCGCAGATGGAGTGGTGTCGGCGAGGCCGCTTGCGCCAGCAAAGCTATGGTCCGTGTCATACGAGAAGGTGGAGGCGTCCACAAAGGGGATCTGCAGATACGCCATCAATGTCGATGCGGGCGGCAGCATCAGCGCCGAACTTGATGACATCCCGGAAAGCGACCGCCACATCAGGAAGTCGGCACAGCTTTCCGATAAGGCTCGCGATGAGCTTGACAGGCTGTTCTCGTCGTCGGAGCTTTTCCGGCTGGACAGGGAATACTCCGGTACGCCCCGCCCCGGCGAACTGAACCGCTACGAGCTGCGCGTTGTGCGCGGAACGGTGGCGTTTTCGTGCGTCGTGGAGAATGCCTCTGAGCCTGATCCCTTCCGCGCGGTGCGCCTCGCGCTTGAGACGTTCTCTCAGAACGAGCTGGGCATCTGGGCTATCCAGTATTCTTCCGAGAAGCTCACCGAAATGAGCGCAGAGGCGCGTCTTGCCGCCGACGCGAAGTGGGAGGAGCGCGACGTCAACTACGGAAACCTTGCCGCCGCTCTGAAGCTGTACGACGAGGCCGTGATGGATCTTGAGACCGTGAACCCGAAGCCGGCCGACTATGGCGAACTTATCACCAAGCGCGACATGGTGCGCGCCGAGCTGGACCGCCGCTACAAGGATCAGCGCTTCGAGGTGGACCGGGCCGTGAACATGGGGGACTGGGACAAGGCGGTGCGCGAGCTCAGGATACTGTGCGAGCTTGTGCCGGACAGCCGCGATCCGCGCCATGCCGAGGCCGCCGCGAAGCTTGTGGATGTTGAGAACCGCATCAAGAAGGGAGGTGCGAAGTGAGTTTCTTTGGAATGATACGTGCAGCAACCCTGTGTGCGCTGTCGGCGACGGCGGCGTTCGGTAACGCCCCTACGCGCATTGATGTCACCGCAAGACCGGAAGGCGCAAAGGTCTTGGTGGACGGCGAATCAAAGGGCGTCGTCCCAGTGTCGGTGTTCAACGTCGCGGCCGGAAAGCATCTGCTCCGGGTCGAGGCCGCTGGCCGCCGTCCGGTCGAGGAGATCATATCGGTCGCAGACGGCGACTTCCTTACCAAGGACTACGATCTCGAGCCCGAGAAGGGACTTCTTCTGGTGAAGAGCGAGCCTGAAGGCGCGGACGTAAAACTGGGCGGAGTCTCGCTTGGTGTCACGCCTCTCCTTCTTACGGATCTCGACACCGACAAGACCTACGCACTGAACCTTGAGAGTATCGGCTATCAGACGAAGCGCGTCAATGTTGCGCTTTCGGGCCGCACCCCTGTTGCGGTAAGCGAAAAGCTTGTGCTGGATTCAGGAGTCGTTGAGTGCGTATCCGAGCCTGCCGGCGCGGCAGTTCAGGTGAACGGCATTGTTCGTGGCACGACACCGTGCCGCATCGACCGAGTCCCGAAGGGATACGCGACGTTCGTGTTCAAGCTCAAGGGGTTTGAGGACGAAAAGCGAGAGCTCCGCATCGTGCCGGGCGACAAACAGTCGCTTTCCCTGGCGATGCGCGGCAGGGCCGCCAAGCTTTCCGTGATCTCCTATCCTGATGGCGCCCGTGTGACGATGGACGACAACTACGTCGGCAAGACTCCGCTGACGCTTTCGCCTGTCCGTCCAGGGGTGCACACCATAAAGGCGGAGCTCTCCGGATACGCGCCGGTGTTCAAGACGGTCGTGATGGAGAACGGCGGCGAACTGACCGAGGAGATAAAATTCGAGTCGATTCTCGGTTGGATCGAGATAACGACAACTCCGCCCGGCGCGAGGATCATGCTGGACGGCAAGGTAGTCGGAACGACATCCGCCCATCGCGGAAAGAAGGCAGATCTCTCGAACGTGAAGTCCGACGTGCTTTTCGTCCGTGACGTAAGCGCTGGCGAATACCAGCTTCTGGCGCGTTTGCGCGGCTATGCGGAAGCGAAGGGCAAGATAAAGATTGAGGCCAAGAAGGGCTCAAGGCTCAATCTCCGCCTCAAACGCATCTTCATACCCGACACCGAGATCGAGACGGTTACCGGAACGTACCGCGGCGTCCTCATGGACAGCAACAATCCAGACACCTACCGTCTTGAGGTCAAGGAAGGCATCATGCAGGATTTCCGCAAGGCTGACGTCCGCACAATCAAGTCGCTCGAATGATGAAATGCCGTCTCGACAGCGCACTCGTCGAGCGAGGCCTTGCCGCATCCCGCACGACCGCCCAGTCGCTCGTGATGGAGGGCAAGGTGCGCGTCAATGGACAGGTCGCCGCGAAGTCTGCGGTCCAGGTTCAGGATTCGGACAGGATAGAGGTTGAGGCACCCCCACGCTTCGTCTCCCGGGGCGGCGAAAAGCTAGAAGGCGCCTTCGCCGCGTTCGCCGGCTGGGATGTGACCGATCGCATATGTCTGGATGTCGGATCGTCGACCGGTGGCTTTACGGACTGCATGCTTCAGCATGGCGCGAAACGCGTCATGGCTGTGGATGTCGGAACGAATCAGCTGGCGTGGAAACTGAGGTCCGATCCGCGGGTGTGGGTCAAGGAAAACTTCAACGCTCGCTACATGAAGGCAGCGGATCTTCCGGAGATTCCGTCCCGCGCCGTGACAGACGTCAGCTTCATCTCGCTCAAGTTGATCTTGCCGCCGATGGTGGAGGTCCTGGAGCCGGGGGGAGAGATGATCTCGCTGATCAAGCCGCAGTTTGAGGCCGGTCGCGGCGCGGCGCCAGGCGGCGTTGTGACGGATCCTGCTGTGCGCGAACAGGTCGTGGCAGATATTTCTGAATTCGGCCGGGCCGGGCTGGGACTTGAATTGCTGGGACTTGCCGAATCGCCGATAAAGGGCAAGGACAAGGGAAACATCGAATATCTCGCCTGGTGGCGTAAGCCGAAGGCGTGAAGGAGCTGAAATGCGCAAGAAGCTGTCTGTGCTGAATGTCTTTCTGTTGGCGGCGGCCATTGCCTTTCCCGGATGCACGCACACCACGTACGTGTCGGACTCGAAGCATCCTGAGGTTGAGTTCTCCGAGGATGGCGGTCTGCTGTGGCGAGGAAGGTACATCGGACTTGAGGAATTGCCCGAGCTTCTTGAAGACTCCGGCGTGAGCAGGAAATCCCAGATAGATATTCGCGTTTCGGAACGGATGCGCAGTCTCAAGGCTCCGCGCAGACTTCTCTTCATCCTTCGCCGGGCGGGATACACGCGCGGCGTGCTGGTGACGAAGAAGAAGGCGTACTCCCATTCGTCGATGCCGCCGCCGAAGCAGCCGCGGCAGGTTCAGCCGCAGCTCAGGAAGATACGCTATAAATGAACGGAGGGTTTCGCATGGACGGTAGCGACATCGGGAAAAGGATAGAGTTTCTCCGTTCGGAGATTGAGCGACATGACAGGCTGTATTACGTCGAGGCCCGTCCGGTAATTGGAGACCGCGACTATGACCTTCTCTACGAGGAGCTGCTGAAGCTGGAACGCGAACATCCCGAGTTCCGTTCGGCTTCGTCTCCCACGCAGCGGGTCTCCGGCGAACCGCTTTCCGGCTTCGCACAGGTGCGCCATGATCCGCCGATGCAGTCGCTGGACAAGACCCATTCGAAGGGCGAACTTTCCGACTTCGACGCGATGGTGCGCAGGGAGGTGGACGGATTCTCGTACAATGTCGAGCCGAAGGTCGACGGCGTGTCGATGTCGCTTCTCTACGAGAACCGTCAGCTGGTCCGTGCCGCCACGCGCGGCAACGGACAGGTTGGCGACGATGTGACGCTGAACGTGAAGACGATACGCTCCGTCCCTCTCCGTCTGCCGCCCGACGCGCCCGACGCGATTGAGGTCCGCGGCGAGGTTTTCATGACTCGCGACG
>SUVZ01000168.1 GCA_015061765.1 Lentisphaerota bacterium | reverse complement strand
CCGCCTGTTCACAACGCACCAGTACCCACAGGGTGGGGGCTTCAAGCACTCTAACAATCATTTCATTGCATGAACCGACCCACACTCATGCACGAAGCCTCTTTTTTTTGGGGGGGGGGAAAGAGACATTTTGATGAAATATAATTCGCAGACAATCAGTGAGATATCGTTTGCGTCAAGGGAGGTATTTCGCGCCTGTTCGTCTTTGAATGTGGTAGTCTTCGGTCCTAATATCAAACTTGCAGCCGTCACAGAAGGGAATGTGAGCGCTGGTTGGAAATCAAAGAACACAACATTTTTTCGTTCCATATCGTGACGGTAATAGGCCATGGGAGGGTGTTAATGAGGAATCCAGCATTTTTGTTGAAAGCGGTACGTTTACAAGTAAGGTTGTCCGCTACCAACTGGGATAACGATGTGAATACAGAACTTATAGTGAAGTATTGCGGGGCGCACGTTTCGACAAAAAGACTAAAGGGATTTCTTACTGCGCGTGGAAATTTACTGTACCAAGTGGACGAGACGCGCTTATTTTCGGAATAGACCAACTAGGTAGATTCATTTCACCAAGAAGTCGAGAGGTTAGACACACTATCAGCATTGATTTGTCTTGTCACCTCTTTGCGGTGCAGAGATCCTTCCGTCCCTATTTCTTTATGTTGTGGTAAAATTTACGCCAATTTCCCAAAGCATCCATAAGGAGAGATTATGAAGCTTCTTGAACCAGCGAATTTTCTTGATGAGAAGTTTACCGTCCGTTCCTATGAATCGGGTGTCACAAATCATGTGTCGCTCGCAACGCTCTGCAACTACATGCAGGAATCGGCAGGACTTAGTGCCGACAGGCTTGGCTGGGGCATATGCAAGCTTCAGGATGAAGGTCTCACATGGATGCTGTCCAGACTTTTCGTCAAAGTATCCCGCTACGTTCCGTGGGGGACGGAACTGACTCTGCGCACATGGCCCAGCGGAATGAAGGGGAAACTTCTGGCCACACGCTGTTTCCAGGCGGTGGACAGCTTCGGCAATGAAGTCTTTCAAGCTCATTCAGAGTGGCTTTATGTGGACATGAAATCGCAGAGAATCGTAAAACTCCCCGAGGATTTCGCCAGTCTGGTTCCGGAAGGTACGCCAACCGTCGAATTCAACGACCTTGGCGGAAAGTCTGTAAAGCTTCATGAAGAGGCGAATCGTGCCGAGATTCGCGTCCGCAGGAGCGATCTGGACTTCAACGACCACGTAAACAACGTGCATTATGTGGAATGGATGTTGGAGACGCTGACGAGGTGCGGCGGTCCATCGGAGATCGACATTGTTTTCCGTTCAGCCGCAAAGGCGGGAGAGGTGCTTTCAAGCGAATGTCTCTGCGAAGGGAATCGCTCCCTGCACCAGATACGCCGCATCTCCGACGGGACGGTCCTTGCTACGGCGGCAATGGTCTGGAACGACGACATCTCGGAGTGAGTCGTGTCTGCGCGTGTAATCATCTGTCTGGGTTCGAATATCGAGCCTCGAGCAGAATATCTTGACCGTGCGCAGGATGCGTTATGTTCTTTGCCGGGGACAAGGCTGATTGCCGTAGGCGGGACTGACGAGACGGATCCTGTCGATGTGCCGCCGGAATTCTCGGGGCAAATGTTCATGAACAGAATTCTTGTCCTTGAGACCAGCCTGTCACCAGAGGATTTTTCCGATCGCATGCATCTCATCGAGGATAGACTTGGGCGCGTACGCGGGGTGGTGCGCAACATGCCGCGCACCATCGACATTGACTTGATAGACTACGAAGGTGTGACGATGGACGATCCGGAGCTTACATTGCCGCATCCCCGTGCCAGAGAACGCGCTTTTGTCATGGAACCGTTGAGACGACTAGGGATCGGCTTTTAGACCTCTTTCCGCACTGACTGCACGACGAGCGAAGCGAGCGCCATGCCGAATGCACAAGTGACGGGCATTATGCTTCCCATTGTTTCGCCAGGCTTGCCGTCCGGCAATTCCTCGGAATATGCGCAAGCGTGCATGGGCAGGGGGAGTCCGGCTTTTCTGAACCTGTTTCGCAACGCCTTTGCCAGACCATCTCCGGATATCTTGTGAAATGGCGCGATGCGTACTTTTGTCGGGTCGGTCCTAAGCGCTGCACCCATGGATGACAGTATCGGGACCGTCCGTCCATCGACCCCCATCACGCATTTTTGGATCAGATGCGCCTTGCAGCCGACTGAGTCTATCGCGTCAACCACATAGTCGCAATCGAATAGAATTCCATTGAAGTCTTCCGATGTTTCAGGTGTGTAGCGCTTTGAGATCGCCGATACCTCCGCTTCGGGGGCTATCTCAAGCAGAATGTCCCGAAGAACTTCAACTTTCGGCCTCCCAATGGTTAAGGGTGTCGCCTGACGCTGACGGTTGATGTTCGATTCGGCCACAGTGTCGTCGTCTATGATTGCCAGTCGGCGCACTCCTGTGCGCAGCAGTGCTTCTGCACACCATCCGCCAACGCCGCCGACACCGAAAACCGCCACGCGCACAGACGCGAGCTTTTTATAGGCTGCATCACCGAGCAGCGAACGCGAGCGCTTAAATTTTCCCTCTTCCATGCGCACATTATACCATGTTCGGCACTTTGACAAGGAAGTGTTCTGTGCATGTGCCGCACTTGTGGTATAATGGCTGAAATTTTTAAGTGAAGCACGGTATAGTTTATGGCTACAGTTTCCATAGTTGGGCGCCCGAATGTGGGCAAGTCGGCTCTTTTCAATCGTATCGCGCGCGAGCGAATCGCAATCGTGTTCGACCAGCCGGGCGTTACTCGCGACCGTGTCGCCCGCGAGGTGACGCTCCTCGGTAAAAGGTTCATGCTTGTCGATACCGGCGGCATCGCCTTTGACAGGACCCCAGGATCGGAAGATCCGTTCGCCGAGGAGACTCGTGCGCAGGCGGCACTGGCCGTTGGCGATTCGGACCTCTGCATCGTGGTTGTCGATGTCCGCAGCGGGATTACCCCTCTTGACGAAGAGGTCCTCAAGCGTGTACGCGAGTCGGGTTGCCCGACCATCATAGCCGCCAACAAGTGCGACCGTCCGGAGGATGACGAGAAATCCGATGAGTTTGTGCGGTTCGGCATGAAGGTGTTCAACGTGTCTGCGGAGCACGGCCGCGGGATGCAGTCGCTCGTCGAGCATATCGTGAACGCATTGCCGCCGCAGGAGGAGTCCACTGCAGTCAAGCCGCTTCGCGTCGCCATCGTCGGGCGTCCGAACGCCGGGAAGAGTTCATACATCAACCGACTTCTGAACGCCGAGCGCGTCATAGTGTCCGACATCCCCGGTACCACACGCGATGCTGTGGACGTTCCGTTCACCATCGGCGAGGGGCCGACCGCTCGCCACTACACGCTTGTGGATACGGCGGGGATGAAGAGCCACACGCAGATGTCAAAGACGAGTGTGGACAACTTCTCCCTGTTCAGGAGCGAGAAGGCTATCGAAGAGGCCGATGTAGTGCTGCTCACGATGGAGTCCGAAATCGGCCCCACGCGTCAGGACATGCGCATTGCCGGCAAGATCATAGATGCGCAGAAGGCATGCGTGGTTCTGATGAACAAGTGGGACCTTGCCGTCAAGAAGGACATGAACGAGAAGGACGCGACTGATGTCATCCGCAAGATGATGCCGTTTCTCACCTTCGCGCCAATCGTCTTCTGCTCCGCGAAATCCGGATATAACATCCGTCGCACCGTTGACGCCATAGACGCCGTTGCGTCAAGCGTCAAGACGCAGATGCCGACGGGTGTACTGAACCGGACGATCGAGGTCGCCACGAGGAAGACCCTTGCGCCGATGCGCAACGGAAGGCGTCTCAAGGTCTACTACGGACTTCAGGTGGGCACTGCACCTCTCACGATACGTCTCTTTGTGAACGATCCGAAGCTAGTGACGCCTGCGTACAAGTCGTACATAGAGAAGGCGATCCGTGCGCGGTTTGGCCTTGAGGGTGCGCCGCTTCGCATCTTCATGAAGGCACGATCCCGAAAATCCGTCGCTGATTTCCGCAACGATTTCAAGCAGGATTGATATGCGCCGCTTCATTCCCGGGCTTACGGCGTAAGTTGCCGTGATTTCGGCTGGAGCAGGACTTCGCGAGATTTTCCGCAGACGGCCTAATTCTATTTGCGCAGAAGCGCCGTTTATGGTATCATATGCGGCGTTTTCGATTTAGGAGGAGTGGCTGAGTGGCTGAAGGCAGCGGTTTGCTAAATCGTCGTACGGTTTAAACTCCGTACCGGGGGTTCAAATCCCCCCTCCTCCGCCATTTGGCCTCCGTTTCGAAGGATTATTCAACGGAGTCAGGCGATGGAAAATTTTGAGTTCTATTCTCCCACGCGTTTTGTTTTCGGTCGTGGTTCCGAGTCCAAGGTTGGCGATCTTGTCAGGAAATGCGGCGGCACAAGGGTGTTGTTGCATTTCGGTGGCGGAAGCATCAAGACGAATGGCATATATGACAAGGTCGTAGCATCTTTGGATGAGGCAGGAGTATCCTACATTCCGCTTGGCGGTGTCCAGCCCAATCCACGCAGCGGGCTTGTGCGCGAGGGCATAGCGCTCTGTCGCCGTGAAAAGGTTGATTTCATTCTGGCGGTCGGAGGTGGCAGCGTGATCGATTCTGCCAAGGCCATTGCGTTCGGGACGCTCTACGATGGCGATTTCGCGGATTTCTATTTCGGCAAGGATGTGAAAGCTGTTGTTCCGGTGCCGGCTGCACTTCCGGTCGGCACGGTCCTTACCCTTGCCGCCGCCGGCAGCGAAGGTTCCGGGAACAGCGTGATAACGCTTGAGCCGGACATGCTCAAGCGTGCTGCGACGGGCGATGCGCTTCGCCCGGTGTTCTCGGTGCTCAACCCTGAGTTCACGTACACCTTGCCGCCGTATCAGACGTCCTGCGGCGCGGTGGATATGTTTGCACATGTGGTTGAGAGATACTTCACCCCGTCAAAGAGTGTGGAGATATCCGACGAACTCTGCGAAGGAGTGATGCGCACCATCGTGGAGCAGAGTGTGAAGGCTCTTGCCAAACCCGACGATTACGACGCACGTGCAAATCTGATGTGGGCGGGCACTGTTGCTCACACTAACATCTGCGGCGCCGGGCGCATTCAGGACTGGGCTAGCCACGGCATAGAGCATGAACTCTCCGCACTCTACGACTGCGCGCATGGTGCCGGTCTTGCAGTAGTGATGCCGGCGTGGATGGAGTATGTTATGAAGGCAGACGTTTCGCGCTTTTCGCGTTTTGCGTCCAAGGTGTTCGGCGTAGCGGACGGCGACGAGAACGCGATGGCCCTTGAAGGCATCCGCCGCTACCGCGCGTGGCTCAAATCCATAGATATGCCGACCACGTTTGCGGAGCTTGGCGCAAAGGAGGAGGATATTCCCGCCCTTGTCGCAAAGCTAGGCCTTCGCGGGAACAGGCTTGGTGGATTCATGCAACTGAATGACGAGGATGTCACCAATATCTTCCGGTTGGCCGCGCGAAGTGCTGTATGATGTACTAACTTCGGTTTTATGGTATAATTAGCGCATGTTTAGAGAAAAAGGCGGCATTGCTGTTTCCGCCGTTGCTGTGTTTTGTGCACTTGCGGCAACGGTGCTGTGTGCTTTGTACGGTTTTGGCGGCATGTTTGACCGCGTGTATGTAATCTTTGCGCATGCACAGGAAGAGGATATGTCGTTCGGCTGGTTCGTTCCGGTGTTCTCCGTGTATGTGCTCTGGACGAAACGCGCCGAACTTCAGGCGGCAATATGCGAATCGCGTTTTTCGTGGCTCGGCCTTCTGTTATGCGCCCCGTTCCTCTGCCTGTCGCTTTTGGGTACGCGCGGTGTGCAGCTGCGGCTTGAGCAGCTTGGCTTCATAGGGCTGTGCTTTGCCGTTCCATGGACGTTTTTCGGATGGCGCTGTGCGAAGATATTCCTGTTCCCGGCGGCATATCTCCTTTTCTGCATACCGCTTGCGACGTTTCTGGATTTCGTGACGATCCAACTCCGCTATCTGGCAAGCGCGACGTCGCTGGCTGTTCTGAACGGCATTGGCCTTGAGGCTGTCCGTGAGGGGACTGCCGTGGTTTCGAGAGGGGCGCATCCGTTTGCGGTCGATATCGCAGAGCCGTGCTCCGGATTGCGTTCGCTTTTCGCTCTCATGGCGCTCACGGCCGGATACGCCTACTTCAGCCAGCCTTCGTGGTTGAGGCGTGGAATCCTCTTCGCCTGTTCCATTCCCCTCGCGATTGCGGGCAATGTCGCTCGCATTGTCTCGATATGCGTGATAGCGTCATGTTCCGATCCGCAGTTCGCAACGGGGTTCTACCATGACTATTCAGGCTACATCGTGTTCATAGTGGCGATAGCATTGATGGTTCTGTCAGGAGAAGTGCTTGACCGCGTTTTCGGCAGCAACCGCAAAGACGGCGGATCCGAGGTGCCGGATGTAGCGGCGAAGTCCAATGAAAGCCGCCTGTCGATCCTCATGTGGCGTCCCGCGAAATCGCATGCGGCCTGTGCTGTCTTTGCCGCCGCCGCCATCTCCGGAGTGCTGGTGTTTCAGGCGATGACTCCGCCGGCGACTGTTGCAAAGGCCCCCGAAGTGAAGTTTGTCGAGTTGGAGGGATACACCACCAATGACGAAAAGTTCGCCGAACAGCAGAAGGTTTCGGAAGGGGAGCTGAAGATACTTCCGAAGGATACGCGCATCAGCAAGAAAATGTACGAATCGCGCTCGGGCGCGCAGTTTCTTGCGTCATTCGTGGTCGGCGGCATTTCGCGTGCCTCTATTCACCGCCCGGAGCTCTGCCTGCCGTCGCAGGGCTATGTGATGTCCAATCCGCGCAACTTTGATGTGGACGGGCGTCCTTGGCATGTGATCGACATCGTCAGGCCCGGCGCGCATTCGGCGATGGAGGCGTACACTTTCTTCAATCAGGAGGGATTCCGCACCGCTTCGCATACGCGCCGGATATGGCGCGACGTGATCGACCGTTCTGTCCTGAACCGCGTCGACCGCTGGGTCATGCTTACCGTGCATGCGTCTGGCGCAACCGAGGCAGACCTGCTGGAGTTCCTTAGGGCAATGGGGGCGTTTTGATGACGCATGTTGAGAGTATCGGCGATATTGTCATAAAAACACTCCCATATTGGGGCGTTCTGGTCGGAGCCATGTCTCTGTCGCTGGCTCTCACTCCCCTTGTCTGCGCGATGAACCGCAGACTTGGCATGGTGGATAGACCGGGCGGTCGCCGCATAAACAAGAGTCCAATTCCGCGTGGCGGCGGTGTGGCGGTCATAGCGTCTTTTTCGATTTCCCTGTCTGCCTTGGCCCTCCTTTCGGAAAGGGCGATGTTCCCCTCGCTTGGGGACGATGTGTTCTGGAAACTGATGCTGCTCTCTATCGGAATCGGCGGATTGGGGTTCATAGACGATAGGTTCGGCATGAGAGCCATCATAAAGCTTGCCGGGCAGATTGTAATCGCATCGCTTGTGTACTTCTGGTGCGGCATTGGATTCCATTGCATGATTTCGTTCGTCCCCTGGTGGCTCGACGTTCCGCTTACGGTGTTCTGGATAACTGGCGCCATAAATGCGTTCAATCTGATAGACGGTCTTGACGGCCTTGCGTCCGGCCTCGCCGTGATCGCCGCGACCGGCATGGCCGGCACGCTTTTCTTCGTCGAGTC
>SUVZ01000167.1 GCA_015061765.1 Lentisphaerota bacterium | reverse complement strand
GCATGAGTAAAAACTCCGAGCGTTGGGGCTCCCGCTACCGCTCCGCAGCTTCGCGCCACTCAACGACTTTGCATATGTCGATAGAAGTATTTGGGGATGCGACTGCGTCGCATAAATCGGCCGAAGGCCGCTCTAATCACTGCACAACAGCTTCTACTGATCGTGGTTGAAAAGCGCGAAGCAGTGAAGCGGTAGCGAGAACCCTAACCATCGGAGTTTTTACTAATGCTCTTCCGCTAAATACTCCGAAGAGCCAATTATTTGCACCTATTTCGGAAAACCGGATTTGGTGCAAAAATTTTGAAGCCATAATATTTGCACTAATTTCGGAAAATGGAAATAGGTGCAAATTTGTGGTTGCGTGAATGTGCGATTTATGATAATATTTAAGCCAAAAAATCAAAAAAGAGGCTTGATCATGTTTTACGGCAGAGAAATGCAAATGAAGGCTCTGATGGCTCTCTTTAACAAGAGGACGGCATCGCTCGTAACCTGTAGGGGAAGGCGCCGCATAGGGAAAAGCACTCTTATTGAAGTGTTTGCCGATAAATCAAGGGGACGCTTCATAAAGATAGAGGGGGTGAAGCCTCGTAAGGGGTTTTCGGACGAAACGCAACTTAAATCTTTTGCGGAGCAACTTGCTGCGCAGACAGGGGCCGATCCAACGCCTGCCTCGAACTGGCTCAATTCATTTATACGCCTTAACGACAAGATATCTGACGATGAAAGGACTGTTGTTCTTCTTGACGAGGTTTCATGGCTTGGGTATTTCGACGAGGACTTTGCGGAGACAATCAAAATTGCGTGGGACAACTACTGGAAGAAACACCCGCGCTTAATCGTCGTGCTGTGCGGAAGTGTTTCAAGCTGGATCAAGGACAACATCATCGACAACGGCGCGTTTGTCGGCAGGCGTTCGCTCGATGTCGTTGTTGACGAACTCCCGCTCGGAGAATGCGTCAAGTTCTGGGGGCGCCAGGCAGAACGGCTCGCACCGCGCGAAATAATCGACGTTCTCTCCGTCACGGGCGGGGTTCCAAGATACCTTGAAGAGATAGACCCGGCGCTTGACGCCAACGCAAACATAGCGAAGCTGTGCTTTAGTCCGCACGGCATTCTGCGGGATGACTTCGACGACATGTTCAACGACGTCATAACCAAACTGCCGGCCATGTGCGGACGCGTTCTGCGCAGTCTTGTCGACGGGGCCAAGACGGTTTCCGACATTTCGGAATCACTTGGCATTGCGCGCGGCGGCAGTGTTTCCGAAACGCTGGACATCCTGTCAGAAGCCGGCTTGGTCAGACGTGATGCCGGGCGCAATCCCGAAACCGCCGACCCTGTACGGCAGCCCAGATATCGTCTCAAGGACAACTACTCGCGCTTTTATCTGAAATACATAGAGCCCGTCAAGGACATGATTGACGACGGGTCGTATGATTTTACGTCCATGTCCTCAATGCCGGGCTGGGATGCGGTGCTTGGACTTGCGTTCGAGAACCTTGTGGTCAACAATTACAGAGAACTTCTCCCGCGTCTTCATCTTGGCGGGACGTTGATTACATCTGCGGCGCCTTATGTTCGCAGGAAGACCAAGGAGCGAGAGGGCTGCCAGGTCGATTTGCTCATTCAGAGCCGCCGATCCCTTTACTTCGTCGAGATAAAGCGAAAGGCGGAGATCGGCCGCGAAGTCATAGAGCAGGTTGACTCGTCCGTGCGGAGCATATCAAGGCCGGAAGGCGTATCGGCGCACACGGCCCTCGTCTACGACGGCAATTTGTCGCCCGTTGTGGAGGCCGACGGATACTTTGACGCAATTGTTTCATTTCGGGAAGTCCTTGGCCTCTGACGCCACAGCCTCCAAACTCGATTGTTAAAAACCTAATAAAACTGTTGTCTAAAATCTAATGCTATTGCATTGTCTCGCCTCGCCTGTTTGTGGTAGAATGTCGGCGTAAAAGGTCCAACAGGTAAACACAAACGAAAGGGCGTTTCAATGAAAACCGTAACGACCGATAATCTTCGTCTCAGCAACCGCACGGAGCCGCACTTGAGATGGCGCGTACTTGCGTCGTTTTTTTCGGCTGCGGCAATATGCCTGTCGGCGCAGGCGCTCGAAGTTTATCAGATACCTGGCAATGTGACGGACGGAATCGACCTTCTCGGGATGTCAGATAACTATTATACTGACAGATTGGAAGGCAGAAATAACTGTACAATATCTGGCGAGGTGACGCATAGTTCTGTCACAGCGGATAACCCGTTTCTCTTGATGGGTAGTCACAGCGGAGCAACGGCATTTAATCCCTCGACGAAGCTTGACAAGATACCGATTCGGATAGTTGGTGGTGGTAGTTGGAAATATCAAGCTAACGATGGAGGCAATGCCAATTATCAATGTGGAGCAGGGCAGAGCGGGTCGTCCTATGGGCATCTTGAATTTGAGTCTGGGTCGTTTCAGGCAAATGCCCTGTTGCTATATGGTGAGACTGAAACAACGGCTTCGCTGTCAATCCCTGGCGATTGTAGCGCAACTTTCGGCACAACAGTCCGTGTTGGCACACACGAGAAGAGTGCAACGCTATGTATTGATGGAGGAAATCTTACCGCGTATACTGTGCTTGAGATGAGCCGAGGTCCCAAGGACGGCACGGCAAGCGCAAATACATCTGTAAATACCGTAATTGTGAGCAACGGAACTTTATCGTTAAATGCAAAAGACACCGAAGGATCTGTATATATGGGTCGATTCGGCGCGAACGACGGCGCGGATAGGACGACAGATCGTGATGTGATTATCCTTGGGGAAAACGGCGTTTTGTGTGTAAAAGCGATATATCATAAGCGTGATCCCCGCGGGCATATCATATTCCGAGGTGGCAGGTTGGAATTGTTTCGTAGGGGGACGACATATGTTCCAGATTATGCTGTTGAGAACGTTGATTCTGGTACGCTTGAGATTGAGGGTGACGGATATCCAATCAGGATTGATACACAAACAAATGTGATTAACCTCGTTAACACTACTCTTATTTCCGGTTCAATCCTGTTGACCGGAAACGGGGGCTTTGAGAAATTGGGGGTAGGAACGCTAACAATGAACAATCGTTATGGCACGGTCATTTCGTCCTTCTCTGGCGGTGTTGCGGTTGCGGAAGGAACGCTTAAGGTTGCGGCTGATGGCATTATCCCAGCCACGAATTTGTTGACAGTTGCCGAGGGCGCGACCTTTGACATGAATGGCTCTGCCGTTGGATTCACAGGCGCATTGGGCGCAGGTATCATCACGAACAGTTCCGAAACTGCCGCGACGCTGACGCTCGGATATGGTGACGGCGACTATGCGTTTTCGGCGACAGTCGGCGAGCGCATAAGTATTGTGAAGGTTGGCACAGGGACGCTCACGGTTTCTGGCAATGCCGCCAATAACGATTGTGATTTGGACATTGCGTCGGGAACTGTTGTATTTGGCGTTAAGAATTCGACGACATACAGAAATGTTACGGTCAGGTCTGGTGCAACGCTCGACATCAGCAAGTGCAATTTTGTCTGCACGAATCTTGTCAAAGAGCCTGGCGGCATCATCAAACCCAAGCCGGGGCTTTCGATTTTTATTCGCTGAGAATCGGCTGTAATACGATAGAGTCGAGATGTGGCATGAAGATATTGCTCTGCGCCTTAATGTGCGTGCTATGTTCGCCGCCGCTATTGGCTGGGACAAATGAAGCGCTCCGTGTCGGCACATACAATATTAGGTTCGCGTCAGGAGACAGGAGCGATGCATCTGCTTCAAATGATGTCGCGTGTCCTGAGGATTTCGACGCATTCTGGCGTAATGCGGTGGATAGACTGGAGGATTCTACGCCGCTTGACTTGAAGATGGAGCATGTTCCGTCGCTCAGCAGGAAGTCGTATGACTACTTCAGAATCAATTTTGCGACGGCGGGCAGGAGGATGTGGGGATTCCTTACTGTTCCCACGGGTTCGACAAAGGCGCGATATCCTGTCCATGTCTATGTCCCTGGTGCTGGGCCGTATCATTCAAAATGGTGGGGCGGGTGCGGCGATGCGATAACGATGCTTGTGAACGTCCTTGACTTCGACCCTTGCTGTGAAGAAGGAATCAAGAAGGGCTATGAGGCGATGTGCAGTCGTCTTCAGAGGGTGTTTTCTTTTCATGGCGCATTCGGGCTCGCCGGAATGGCGGAATCACGCGAGGCTACATTCTACTATTCCGTCATTCTCGGAATGAACCGCATCGCAAACTGGGCGTGGAACAGGAAGGACGTGGATAGGGACCATTTCACTGTGATCGGCGGAAGTCAGGGCGGTTATCTTGCGCTCGCGCTCATGGCGATGAACGGCAAGTTCACGAGAGGAGCCGTGTATGTTCCGGCAATGGGCGATCTGCTTGGCGACGAGGAGGGACGTGTAAGCGGATGGCCGCGTCCGTTGAAGGGATATCCAAATGACCGATGGGACGCAATTCGGCGAATCGCTCCGTATTTCGATGCCGTGAACTTCGCTTCGCGCGTCAAGACGCCTTTGCGCGGTGCGCGAGGCCTTGCAGACGGTGTCTGCTCGCCGTCATCGACAAAGCTGATATTCGATGCCGTTGCATCAAAGGAGAAATACGTCATCGACTGTCCGGGAATGACGCACAAGGTGTTTCCTGAAATTGAAGCAGATTTGAATGCATGGGTGCGGTCGCGGACGTTGCGGGTAGATGAATCTGCAAAATCGGCAGCTGGCAAGTCCGTGAAGGCATCTGGGGAGTTTCACGAGGCAGGTGGCTTGTAGGAAATGTCGGTGCTAAAGATTAGCCTCTTTTAGAGTGATGGTGCAAAAGGAAAGGATGCATAATCATGAAGAGTTTGATGTTGATGATTGGGGTTGCGCTGGCGGTTGCCGGCGCTGTTGCCGAAACGCAGACGACGAAGGGCGTTGCATACGCCGAGAGGCCGGAATGCCTGCTGGACTTGCGCGTGCCGAAGGGCGAGACAAATGCGGAGCTCTGCGTCGGCACTTATAACATCAGGTTCGCGTCTGGAGACAGGGGCGGGGCGAACGACTGGAAGTTGCGCAGGGATGATGTCGTGGCGTTGTTACGGCGGCTTGATATGGACGTGTTTGGCATGCAGGAGGTGGAGCCTGATCAGATGGAGTTTCTCCGTGGTGTCCTTGCGGAATATGAAATTGTAGGGGATCATCGCAACGCCGACCGCGCGACCGGCGAGGCTTCCCCCGTAGTCTATCGCAAAAACAGATTTTCGCCGGTGAGCGGCGGAACCTTCTGGCTGTCCGAGACTCCCGATGAGCCGGGCTCGCGAGGGTGGGGTGCTTTTAATCCGCGAATTTGCACATGGGTTCGCCTCAAAGACAAATTGTCCGATGTTGAGTTTTGCTTCATGAATGCCCATCCCGACAGCAAGAACGAACATGCGCGGAACAAGGGGATGGAGCTAATTCTCATGAAGATGAGAGATGTGTCGCCGAAAGGTCTGCCGATCATTTTTGTCGGCGACCACAACTGCCGCGAGACGTCGGATGCTGCGCTTACGGTGGCAATGCATCTGAAGAACGCGATGCTCGCAAGCGAAACGACTCCAATAGGGCCATGGCGTACCTTCAACGGATGGAGATGGCGTGGTGAAGAGATCTTGTCCAAAGATGCTTTGAAAACTCCCGTGAAGATCAGGAACGGCGACGGAGAGTTTTATGAAAGGTGCTGCGGTAGCAGGATAGACTATATCTACGTCTCAAAAGAAGTGAAGGTGAAATATTATGCAACAATCGCAATCACGAGAAACAGTTCAATGCTATATCCTTCAGATCACTTCCCCGTAATGGCTACATTGCGTTTCCCATGCAAGTAATGGCGCGTTGTGCAGGTAGATGGATTTCTTCATGTGTCGGCGTTGATTGCTGTTGCAACCGCGTTGTCGGCATCGTCAGCCTCTGCGAAAGATGAGGATGACATTATTCGACCATTTAAGGGTGCGTTGGATTTTTCCGTGAATTCATCAAGGGTGTCATATAATCTTGCCGTCCGTGACGCACCGGTTTCGACGCTGACGATACGACTATCGGATTTCCAGCTCGCGGATACGATGGTCCCTGTGTTTCTTGGGGGGACGTGCAAAAGTGCACTGTCAACTCCGTCTCGTTATCCGGAAGAGAAACTTGGTGACATAGTTGAACTAAATGCGACTTGTGGAGTGGAATGGAGTCGTTATGTGAAGCTTGACGATTATGCCCGTATGAACATGCAATGGCATCGCTGGACATATCCTTCTACACACAAGCCACCTCTTGACGCCGTTGTCATGGATGTTAGGATGAAGACGTATTGTAGCCCAGGGGTTCTTCTTAGATATCGTTATCACGGTTTGACTGAAGGGCGTATGGAAGGTAGGCTTTCAGTTTTAGGCGAGTGGAAAGTGCGTGAGGAGATCAAGGCTTTTGGATTCATGAATGTATGGATAATTGACTATCGACATGAACGGCGCAAGAGGGCAAGCGGAGCCAGCGCTGGCGAATTGGCTCTCGGCCTCGCCTGGCGCATGTTATATTTTCGCACGTCATATTGGTTTCCTCTTGACCGCCGCGTATTGGACGATGGTATGCCAAATTACAAACATGGGCGAAATGTCGTAGTTTCTTTGGGTGTGCGAATTACTTTTTAACGATAAATGCAGATGCACAAAATGAACGTAGTACAAATGAATCTTCGCAGATAAAAATATTTGGCTCTACTGCAAATTGTAGACACATCGCTTCCGGGCGTCGCGGCGACCCGGCCTAATACCGCGCTTGCGCTTTTGGGGCGCGCGCGGCCGGCCGGGCACCCCGCCGCGAGAATTACCGCTTGAGGCACAGTCCGTTTCAGTCCTTGATCGACTTCCTCTCGCCTAGGTCGAATATCCGCAAGCGCAGGAACTTGTAGTCGTGGAAGCCGTAAGCCGTCTCCAGCAGCCCACGTGTCTTTCTGTTGAATCCCTCAGTCGCCGCGTTGTTCATTCCGCCCGACGACCAGTATGCAAGTATGCCGTCGCGGTTTCGTTTGAACGTTCTGGCCGCGCTTCTGAGCTCCGGCACTTCGCTCGCCGAGGCGTCGTTGATCCATTCGTCGAATAGCGGTGCGGCGTCTGCGTACGTCTTCGCGTTCTTGTATATGCTGCGCATCCTCTCCTTGAACAGATGCACCTCCATGAGCGTGGAGCATTCCTTGATCTTCTCGGCCCTCGCAAGCTTCTTCTCCTCCTTCGGGGTCAGGTTCTCGCGGTTCTTGAGGAACACGTAGCGGTTGCCCTTGATCTGCTTTGCCGTCTTCTCGTCCACCATTGCCATGACCTTTCGACGAGCCTTGTCAACGCGGTCGTTGAGCGCTTTTATGACATGGAACCGGTCGATGACGATTGTGGCATTCGGGAGGAAGTCGGCTGCCCACGAAGTGTAGGAACTCGCCATGTCCATGCTGACTGTCTTTATGTTCTCCTTGAACGGGGCGATCTTCCGCTCGAACCGCTTCAAAGCCGCCGCGCCTTTGCCTCTGGCTACGTCCAGCACGGCTTTGCTGTCCTGGTCGCGCACGGTCGTTATGAACCTGCGGCTCGGTCTTTCGTTCCTGAACACATGCAGCTCGTCGACGCCGATGTTCTCGACCTTGCTGTAGTCCCTCCGCCTGTAGCGTTTGCGCAGACCGTTCTCGATGGCGTCGCGGACGGTGCGCCACGATATGCGGT
>SUVZ01000166.1 GCA_015061765.1 Lentisphaerota bacterium | reverse complement strand
GTGTCCGGCTCGCCATCGCCGCGTGGGAGAAGGCGATGGGCGTCACGAACATCTTCGGCATAGCCTACGAGGGAGATCCGATCGCTCCGCTCGTTCCGGACACGAACGGAATCGTCCGGCTTTCCCTTGACGACGCATTGCGCGTGGGGGCGAAGAACAACCGCCAGTTCCGCAGGCACAAGGAGACGGTTTTCGTCCGTGCGCTCTCGCTGGATTCCGAGGAGTACGCCTTCTCCACCACGTTTTCGGGCATGATACTGGGGGCTCTGTCTGGCGAACCCGAGATAGTCAGGGAGGCCGTCTCGGCGGGCGGCGATTCGAGCCTCGCAAGGCGGAAGTTCGAGCAGGGCGCCGTGATGACGGGCAATGCCGCCGTCGACATAGCGAAGATGATCCGCGACGACTGGCACAGCTTCGCGTGGACCGGCGACATCACTATGTCCATCCCGCTGATGCGCGGCGCCGGGCGCGACATCGTGCGCGAGCCTCTCACGCAGGCTGAGCGCAATCTCGTCTATTCGATCTGGACGTTCGAGCGCTATCGGCAGACGTTCGCGCTGTCTCTTGCGAAAGCCTATTTCAACGTGCTGAAATACTACCAGAACCACTTGAACTCCGGCGACAACGTGAAGCGCCTTGAGCAGAACTACTCCCGCGCGGAGATGATGTTCGAGGCCGGCCGCATGGATCGCATCCAGACCGACCAGGCGAAGACGGATCTTCTCAACGCCAGGCAGACCATGATCACCACCAAGCAGAGCTATCAGGATGCCTTGGACAATTTCAAGATCACGCTAGGCCTTCCGCCGGAGACCCCGATAGAATTGCGGGCAGAGGAACTGCGCGCCCTTGAGGCGCGCATGGAATCCCTGGCCGCCGCGACGGACGACGCGCTCGCAAACTATCCTATGGAGTCCGAGGCTCTCATCTCTGCGGTGCGCAGCCGCCGCGACCTGGCGGTTGTCCGCGGCGAGTCGGAGGATGCGGATCGGCAGGTGAAGATCAAGGCGGACGCTCTGCGTGCGGATCTGACGGTCGAGGGCGGCGCTTCGTACAACGGCAACCGCCACGGCGGTGATCCTAAACGTGATACGGTTCAGGATTCCACCGATACACGCGCCAAAATCAAGTTCTCCATGCCGTGGGACCGCCGCCGCGAACGCAATCAGTACAGGCAGGCGCTTGTGTCCCGCGACCAGGCCATCCGAGAATACACGGAGAGCGAGGACAATGTCAAGAACGAGGTGCGTGCCGGGTACCGGGATCTTGTCGCCATGCGCGCTCTCTACGGAAACAAGGTCGAGGCGTACAGGACTGCGTGCATGCGCGTCGAGGCGAACGATCTGTTCATGCAGTCGGGACGGAGCTCCATGCGCGACATCCTCGAGGCCGAATCCGCGCTTCTTTCGGCGCGCAACGCGCTCTGCTCCGCGGTCATCGACTGGTGGACGAGCGATCTTGAGCTCCGTTGCGCGATGGGAGGTCTGGAGATACGGCGTGACGGGACCTGGAGATAGCTTTCATTTCTTTTGGGGGTGCAACAAGATGATCAAGAAAAAATGGTTTTGGATTCTGGTGACGGCGTTGGCGGCCGCCGTGCTGTCCGTATGGCTGTTTGGCGGCGGCGACGCCGCTGACGACACCACGCCGGTGTTCACCGTGACGGAAGGCCCGCTCACGATCGGCATTACGGCGTCCGGTTCGGTGCAGAGCCGTGACAAGGTGATTCTGCGCAGTGAGCTAGAGGGGCGCAACACGATCCTGTGGGTCGTGGAGGACGGCGTGAACGTCAAGACGGGCGATCTCCTCGTCGAATTTGACGCGGCTGCGCTGGTGGAGAAGCGAAACGACCAGGAGATAACGGCGAATACGGCCCACGGCAACCTCATCATCGCGGAGGAGCGTCTTGGGGTGACGAAGGGAGAGTGCGAAGGCAATCTGCTTGAGCGCGAGGTGACGCTTGATCTCGCGAAGATGGAGCTCGAGAAGTACGAGAAGGGCGACTTCCCCGAGGAGAAGCGCCAGCGCGAAGCCGATATCGCCCTTGCGGACGAGGAGCTTCAGCGCGCCGCCGAGAAGCTGGAGTGGAGCCGCAAGCTTGCCAAGGAGGGCTTCCTCACCCGCACCGAACTGCAGGCGGACGAGTTGGCCCTGCGCCGCAAGGAGATCGATCTCGAAATGGCGAAGACCAAGATGAACGTTCTCACGAACTATACGGTTCACCAGAAGCGCGCCACGCTTCAGTCGAATGTCCGCAAGGCCACGCGCGCCGTTGCGCGCACCGTCTGGCAGAACAAGTCGCAGATTCGCCAGGGCGAGACGGAGATCGTCCAGCGCAGCCGCGAGTACTACCGGGCGACGAACCGACTGGCGGAGCTCAACTTCCAGATTTCTAAGTCGAAGATATTCGCGCCCACGAACGGCATCGTCCTCTACGCCGCGACCGCCAAGCGCCGTTGGTGGGAAAATCCGATTGCGGCCGGAGAATCCGCCGTCCAGCGCCAGGAGCTGATATACATTCCGCTGGACACCGGCATGATCGTGGAGATAATGGTTCCGGAATCCTCGCTCAACAAGCTTGAGGTGGGGATGTCCGCGACGGTCAAGGTGGATGCATTCCCCGATCAGGTGTTCTCGGGCAGGCTCACAAAGATCGGCATCCTTCCTGATGCGCAGTCTACGCGCCTCAATCCCGATCTGAAGATGTTCAAGTGTGAATTGGAATGCGACTTCTGCGATGCCGTCGTGCGTCCCGGCATGAGCTGTGACGTCGAGCTCGTGAAGGAGACGTTCGCCAAGGCTGTGTACTGTCCGATCCAGTGCGTGGTGCGCATTGATGATGACGCCTATGTGTATGTGCAGGACGATTCGGAGTGGGAACTGCGCAAGGTCGAGGTTGGACTGGACAACAATCGCATGATCCACATCCTCAAGGGCGTGAAGCCTGGCGAAGTCGTAATGACTGCGCCGCCGGTTCAGGAGGAAAAGGACGAAGAAGTGAATGGCGGAGATGATTCAGATGGCAGAGGAAGTGGTAGTGCTCAATGACGTGCGCCGCCACTATACTGTCGGCGGCGAAACGGTGAAGGCTCTTGACGGCGTGTCGTTCACGATCCGGAAGGGTCAGTATGTGGCGATAATGGGGCCTTCAGGATCCGGCAAATCGACCCTGCTGAACATTCTCGGATGCCTGGACCGTCCGACGTCCGGATCCTACCATCTGAACGGCACGGACGTCTCGAACATGAGCGACAACGCGCTCTCGGACCATCGGCTGAAGAATCTCGGCTTTGTGTTCCAGAGCTTCCATCTCATTCCGCAGCTGACGGTGCTGGACAACATCGAAATGCCGATGTTCTATCTCGGCGTCCCCAAGGCCGAACGGACACGCCGCGCAAAGGAGCTTGCGGAGAAGGTCGAGATAGACCACCGCCTTATGCATCTTCCGTCCGAGCTCTCCGGCGGTCAGCGACAGCGTGTGGCCGTCGCCCGCGCCTTGGCTAACGACCCTGCCGTGCTTCTGGCCGACGAGCCTACAGGCAATCTCGACTCCAAGACGTCCGTACAGATCATGGGTCTTTTCCAGGAGCTCTACGAACAGGGCAAGACTGTCATTGTCGTCACTCACGAGCCGGACATCGATGCATATGCAAAGAGCCACATTGTCGTGAAGGACGGGAGAATACTGAAGTACGAGGTATAGCCGGGCCTTCGGCTGCGAACCAACCGGCTCCGTGAATGATATGGTGCGCGAAAATGATTGAAGTGATCGATCTTAAGGTGCGTTATGGCGCGATGGAGGCGGTGAAGGGTGTGAGTTTCACTCTCCGCAGAGGCGAGACTCTGGGTATTGTCGGCGAGTCGGGCAGCGGAAAGTCCACGATAGCGAGGACTCTCATCGGATTGGAAAAGCCGTTTTCGGGAAGGGTCGTGTGCAACGCGAAGTCCGTCCAAATGGTGTTTCAGGATGCGGTGGGTTCGCTCAATCCGCGCATGACGGTAAGGCAGACGCTTGAGGAGGTGCTGAAGGTCAAGCGTTTGTCAAGGCGCACGGTCGGTGAATTGCTTGATATTGTGGGGCTTAGTTCCGCAGTCCTTGAGCAGTATCCGCGTGAGATGTCCGGCGGACAGTGCCAGCGCGTCAGCATAGCGCGTGCGTTGGCGTGCGAGCCGGATGTGCTTATCGCCGACGAGCCTGTGAGCGCGCTGGACGTGAGCGTCCAGGCGCGCATACTGAACCTTCTCCGCGAGCTCCGCCATGAGCTTAATCTCTCCATTCTGCTGATTGCGCACGATCTTGCGGTCGTCAAGAACGTGTGCGACCGCGTGTGCGTGATGCAGAGGGGGATTTTCGTCGATGCCGGTAACGCTGCGGACGTGTTCGAGAGTCCGCAGAGCGACTACACAAGGCGTCTGCTTGCCGCCGTTCCGGACGTTGCGCGGGCGCTTGCGCAGAGGCGGCAGGCCGGAATCCTCGATTCTGCGATTCTGCGCAATGACGGGCGCGAAGTGACGTTGGCTTGAGTTTGGGCCGATGTTTTGATAGAATTCGTGCAATTAATGAAAACCCTTCAAAGATATGTTTTCGGTTCGTTTTTAACGTCGTTTTTCATGGCGTTTCTCGTGCTGTCGTTTGTGTTGACCATTGGTTTGATGGTTCAGGTGGTGAGTTACATCCTCTCGGGTGTGCCGATAGAGCTTGTCGGTCAGTTTGCGCTTGTATGCTTTCCCGAGACAATGCAGTGGACGATACCGCTCGCGCTCCTGGTTTCATCGGTGCTGGTGTTCTCCCGCATGTCTGCCGATTCAGAGATAGCCGCCATGCGGGCGTGCGGGGTCAATCTGCTGTCTGTCATGCGTTGGCCTCTTGTGTTCGCCGCTTCAATGACGCTTCTCGGTCTGTACATAAACAACGAAATCGTTCCTCGTGGGCATGAGATTCGCCGCAGTCTCGCAAAGCGAATTACCGTAGGGTCGGGCCTTGAGCTGCTGGAGCCGGGACGTGTCATAGACGATTTCCCGAAGATGAAGCTGTATTTTTCGTCAAAGGAGGGCAACTGGCTTCACAATCTGATCGTGCTCGATCAGTCGAATCCGAAATTCGACCGGGAGATAACGGCCCGCAAGGCGCTTGTCACCAGTGAAGGGCGTGACATCTGTCTTGACCTGTACAACCTTACGGTCGATCCGATGGATGAGGCTCATCCCGGAATGGCACGTGCGGCCCGCTACCAGCATCGTATTGTCGACGCCCTGAAGTCAGGCAAGTACAACCGCAAAGAGAAGGACTTCCGCTTCTTCGAGATGACTTCGGCCATATCGAAGGCCAAGGCCAATGTCGCCAACGCCAAAGGGACCTCCAAGAAGGGGACAGCTCGCTATTTCGCCAAACGCCATCTGAGCGATATCCAAACAGAGTTCCAGAAGCGGTGGGTGTTTGCATTCGCCTCGATATGCTTTGTGCTGGTCGGGGCTCCGCTGGGGATTCGTGCTCAGCGTAAGGAGAGTTCGATAGGCATGGCGATATCGCTTGTCGTCGCGCTTTCGTACTATATGGTCATCATCCTGATGTCGAGTCTCTCCAAGAACTTCAGGGTGCAGCCCGAGTATCTCATTTGGCTTCCTGTGCTGGCATGCATGCTGCTGGCTTCATATCTTGTACCCAAAAACCTTTAAAATAGGAGAACAGTCCCATGTCTATTGAAGTTCATCCCACCGCAATGGTGGACAAGAACGCCCTGCTGGGTGAAGGTGTCAAGATAGGTCCGTATGCGACCATCGGTGGCAATGTCAGGCTTGGCGCAGGTACGACTGTCGGGCAGGGTGCCATAATCGACGGACATACGACAATCGGGGAAAAGTGCCAGATATTCCCGTACGCCCTGATCGGGATGAAGACGCAGGACCTGAAATACCAGGAGGGATCGATTTCCTATGTGGAGATCGGCGACCGCACCGTAATTCGCGAATTTGCGACCGTGCATCTGGGGACGAAGGATGGAGAGAAGACGATCATCGGATCCGATTGTCTGTTCATGGCCTATTGCCATGCCGCGCATGGATGCATTCTCGGCAACCATGTCATCTGCTCCAATTCCGTGCAGCTTGCGGGCGACGTCCATCTCAACGACTGGGCGATTGTCGGCGGTTGCGCGGCGGCGCATCAGTTCTGCAGCGTGGGCCGGCATGCGATGGTCGGCGGCATGTCGAAGATACGCCAGGATTTCCCGCCGTTCATGCTGGGCGATATGGTCGAAGGCTCGCTCAAGGTTATAGGTCCTAATGTTGTCGGCCTCAAGCGTCGCGGCTTCTCCAATGACGTCATCGCCGCGCTCAAGGAGGCGTTCCGCTTCATCTACCACTCCGGCATGAACCGTTCGCAGGCTCTGGAGCGCGTCGAGAACGATGTCGAACAGTACGACGAGGTGAAGGAGCTCGTTCAGTTCTACCGCAATTCTGCCCGTGGCGTCTGCTGATGGATGCCATTGATCTATACACCCCATCAAGAAGAAGCTGAAAGGTCAGTTGAAATGAGAAGAATGGAGAACATTGCTGTTGTGTGCGCGTTGGCCGTTTCGCTCGTGTGCGGAGCCGCCCCTGTCGTCAAGGTCGAAAAGGCGGGGGCCGAGAAGATTACCGTTTCCGTCAACGTGCAGGGGAGCGCATGGTATCAGAAGTGCCTCAAGAGGAATCTTGAGCTTTCCGGTATATTCAAGGTGGCTCCGTCCGGGACGATCACGGTGACAGGTCTGGCCGGCGGCGCCGTCACTGCGGCCGGGCGGGGAAAAGTGGTCCGTTCGAACGAGGCGGTGTCCGGCGATCCGTCGGCAAGAATGGCGGCGCGCCGTTTCTCGGATGCGATCGTAGAGGCGTTCTCCGACGGAGGAAAGGGTTTTGCGACCACCCGTCTCGCGTTCGTGAACCGCAAGGGATCCAACAATGCGGAGCTCTATACCTGCTATCCAGACGGTTTTGACATGAAGCAGATCACCTCCGACGGTCGTGCGGCGGTCGGTCCCCGCTGGGCGCCTAACGGGCGCGACATCTACTACACCGGCTTCCTTCACGAGAAGCAGCTTGTGTACAGGATCAATACGGAAACGTCCGAGCGCGAATGCCTCGGCGCGTTCAAGAACGGCGCCTCTGGCGCGGCGGTCTCGCCTGACGGACGTTCGGCTGCGATCATCCTTTCCTACCAGGGAAATCCGGAACTCTATGTGATGGATCTCGCGAAGCGTACAATCATCCGTCTGACAAAAACGGCCGCTGCCGCCGAGTCCAGCCCGTGCTGGAGCCCCGACGGACGCAAGATCGCCTATGTCTCCGATCAGACGCGCAACCCTCAGATATACATCTGCGACGTTGCAACCCGCAAATCCACCCGCTACACATCGAAGGGCCGCCAAAACACCCGTCCCGACTGGGCCCAGGACGGCAAGCTCTGCTGGTCCTCCCTTCAGGCCGGGCAGTGGTGCGTGATGGTATCCGCCCCGAACGGAGGCGAGTCCACCGCCCGTGCGGTCACCAAACCGGGTTCGTGGCAGGATCCGACGTGGGCGGCGGACAGCCGCCATATCGTGGCGGCGCGCGACAAGGCGATCTTCATCGTGGACTCCGATCCCGATGGAGACTCGAATCCGGTGCAGATGTTCCATAATTCCGGCAACTGGATGAATCCGGCCATGAGCAAATAAGCGTTTTACACGAAAGGCGTATGACTATGAAATTCCTGCTGACAGCCTCTGTTGTCTCAATGATGTTTCCGGCGTTTGCCGCCAAC
>SUVZ01000165.1 GCA_015061765.1 Lentisphaerota bacterium | reverse complement strand
CATAGGCAAACATACCCGATCCCGAAGTCTCCGCCCACGACCCATGATCTCCGACAAGCTGTCCCCAAAGACCGTCCGAACGCTGGGCCTTGAGCAGAGCATCCATCATGAGCCGGTATCCCGAAAGGATGCGCTCGCGGTGCAGGTCCTCCGAAGGCAGGTGCTGCAGCAGGCGAGCCATACCTGCAGCGAACCATCCGTCCCCTCTTCCCCATACGAACGGAACATCCGGAGCATGATAGAAAAGACCGTCAGGATTCTGCAGCTCATCAAGATAATATGCCATCTCCTTCGCCGCCCTTTCGATGTAAACGGATTTACCTGTGGCCAAATATGCCTGAACCTGCAGGATCGTGATCATCCACATGTCATCAACCCAAAGACGAGTCTCTGGAGAATAGCCTTTTTCAAACAGCGCACGCCTTTTCTCCAAAGGGAAGAAATGCGGATGAGGCGCGTCAGACTCGCTGGGGGCTTTCCACTGCCCGTCAGCATAACGCAAGCCGATGGACAAAGCCCGATCATCACCGGTAATGCGGCATATGGCCAGCGGCAATGCACCGAACACGGAAAAATCCACATGACGAAGCGTAGGCAGCTTGTCTTTCATGAATCCACCGTGATAGGCTTCAAACGGAGCGCATAGGCTTTTCACCCGATCGGCGTCTCCAATCCCATCTGCAAATTCAAGCGCGGCAAGCCATTCGCAGACTATCGGATAACGCACCTTGCCGTCGGGATACGTATAGCTGCGGCTCACATATCCCTTTGGCTTGTAGTCATACGGAGAAGTGGAAAGGAAGAGATCTGTCAGTTTCCGGCCTACTTCACGAGGGTCATTTTCCTTCGTCCAGGATTCTGGCGCAGATACGCAAGAGCAAAGCCCCGCCATCAGCACAGTGGCGCACATCAACTGTTTCATTTGTCATTCTCCTCATATGGCATTTTAAACACATTCATGGAACTGTCGCAATAGTAAAGGCAGGACCGCGAAAGTTTCCTTCCGTCACCATCAGCCCAGAACGCAAAGAAGTCGGGATGCGCGTCAACAGGCTGCCGGGGATAGCTGTGGTTGCGGACGCTCGAAGATGTCACGGAGCGGTCTTTCGTCCAAACATTCCCTCCATCCTCCGAGCTCCAGCATTCAATCTCTCCGCCAGGGTTGAACGGCTGCGGTCCCTTGCCGGTCGCAGCAACAATTCTCCAGCGGCCATCTTCCCTTCCCAAATCCAGAAAACCAAAATCATAATTGGAATCTGAACGGATTGAGGTATCTTTCACATCCCATGCATTGCCGTTCCATGCCGCAATCCACCATTCACGCGGACCATCCCCCGGACCGGAACGATGCCCACGCGACAGGACGTAGAGTATGACCGGCATGCCTTTCGGCGTAAACCTCACGCCCTTCACATATACGTTGCGTCTGGAATCCCCGCCCAGATCATAGCGGCGGACAAGTGCGGGATTCACTGAATTAGTGACCGGCACCTGAATGATCTCCCCCGCGGCGTTTCTCCAGGTCCGGCCAAAATCGTCGCTCTGCATGTAATACAGATCCGTACGGCGATTCAACGGCTGCGTCCCCTCCACGATAGGATGCCTGTCGAAAGCAACCCCCACCTTGCGTCCTTGCCGCCAGGAACGTATATAACTGCCCTTATCCATGAAAATCAGGGGCTTGCGAGGCGAGAGCGTCTCTCCATCTCTATCCATCAGCGAATACCCTACACGCCTTCCGCCGGAATACCAGGTATGCAGGAACAGAAATCCCTCTCCCGGTATGAAGTGAGGCTGCGGATACGAAAAATTGGTTTCCTTTACCAGACGGAATCTGGAAATGTCGTTCGGCCGGACGCTACAGCTGATGTACGAGCGCCGCAGGCGTCCGTGGCTTGACGAAAACATCCACACATACCCACCATCGTCAATGGCAATCACCGGATTGTCGTGCGCGTCGGTCGTACGCTTGTCTAACACGGCGACAGGCGCGGAAAGCCGCTTCCTGCGATGGTCGTAAGAGGCAATGCAATGCAGAAGCGAGGATGATGAAGCGTCAGATGCACCGCCCCAACAGAAGAAAGTCCTCTCCGCCGCACTCGAATACACACCCATCGGAAGATGACCTTCGCAATAGGTGCCGAGCCCGCCTGAATACTTGAATGCATATTCATCATGCGAAGGTTCATTTCCATACCATATTCCACGGAATCCAGAAACTGGAACTCCCCCCAGGAACACACCATCTCCGCCGAGCTCGATCGTTTCCGTGCGCACCACGGAATCCTTCATCCCCTTCCTTCTTGCGACAAGTGTCGCGGACGCCGAAACGTCCCATGTCCTTTCATCGTCAAGAAGGCTGTCCGCATACCACACCGTGCGGTACTTGCCAGGTTTATTGATCCGCCGCCTATCAGAGTCATCTTCCCAGCAACAGGCATCAGCGACTTCAACTCCGTTGGTGAAGAAATGCACCTCGATATCCACTGGAGCATCTTCAACTCTGTAGTCGACTACGACCTGACGGTCAGACACCTGCCAGATGCGAACATCCGAAAAAAGCGCCGAAGCGAGAAAGAGAAAAGAGGTGACAAACGTCATTTTAAACCTTTCGTCTCCGAAACGAGACGCCTCACTTCGGCATAAAGCGCCGCTGGATCTTCACATATTATGCGGTCCGCTCCGATTTCAAAAGCTCGCAATGCCGTCTTTGGATCGTCCACCGGCAACCAGCTGTCGCGATGATAGCTCCACACCCAAACCTCGATGCCTCGCTCATGGTACTTCCTGAAAAGCGATGCTGTTGTCACCTCAGGATCCCAACGCACTCCGACAGCCTTCACATGCGGCTTTTTCGGCCCCAGTTTCTTCAGCATCATCTCCTCACTGTACGGCTTCTCATCCGGCTTGAGCGTCGGGCGCGAATTGCGCGTGGCAATCGTCTTGAAACCCGGCATCAGCAAAGGAACGAGATCGCCTCGCCCGGCAAGGAAACAGTTGTTCGTGGTCACGTTGGGGAACCGGGCAACCAGATCACGTATGCCAGATATCAGCCGTTCCCCTCTTGGATCCTTGAGATCCAGCTCTATCGGGGATTCATCGGAAACGAGTGGAAGCACCTCTTCAAGCAATGCGGGGCGCACTCCGCGACCTTTCTCCCCAAATGCGCGCGAATAGTCGGATTTCTCGATCTCTCCCTTCCAGAACATATTTGTGCACCACTTCTCAATCCCCAATTTTCCATGTCCTCTACGGTCATGGAAGCACCACAGCTTCCCATCCTCGGAAAGGAAAACATCAGCCTCAACCCCGAACCCCGCCTCCATGGTTTTCCTGAAGGCAGGCATTGTGTTGGGGATAACGCCTTTAGATCCGCCGCCATGGGCGATGAAGCGATCCTTTGTGAGGAACTCAAGCGTAACGCGGGAACTCTTCCTTTCCGGCTTGAGCGCAGTCTCCCGGACGATCTCGAAACAGTCGACATAGATGGCTGTGTAGGGAGGGTTCGAACCTTCGAACAATCCGCTCGCAAAGTGGAACTCATCGGCGTTTTCGCCGCCGGGAATCCAATGGAAAAGATCATACCATGCGTATCCAGTCGATACATCCCCAAGTTTGAAGGTCACAGACTGCGACGGCCTTTTTGAATCTCCCATCACAGCACGGAACGCCTCGCCTTTCGCATCAGGACGCTTATCCACGCGGACACGGGCACGGATCACATACTTCATACCCGGATCCGCAAGCACCTGATTCAGCCTGAAATGCGTTGTCCAATTCTTGTACCGCCCGGAGATGAACATTGCCCTTCCGTTCCCTGCAGCTGGGTCATCGACATATGTGCTGTACGCCTTCACCGTAGGATCCATCCAGACAAGTTCATCCTCAATGATGCAACCATCTGAAGGAGCGTCAGAACCTGCTGCTAAGGCGCGTATCTGATTGTCATACAATTTATACCTGTTAATCTGCTCCGAAAAGCGCATTCTTGGATTTGCGTCCATCATGACCACCATCCTGCGCGCAGCGAAGCGCATCTCCTTAAGCTTCGGCGAAGCGGTCTTCATCGGATTTCGCGACGCCGTAAGGTATCCGCAAGGTCCGCGCAGGAAACGCATCACCCGCGTAAAGTCCGCATTGAACCGGCACCATGCGACATTCTCCTTCCGTACAGGATCATCAGCCACCGCGGCCTCGGCGCGTTCAAAGTGTCCACTCGCCCAATCGAAGAACGAATCCGGTATTGAAGGTGTTGTAACATCCTCGGAAATGAGAAGCGGGAACTTCACCTCGTCGCGCTCAATGGAATAGAGACGGTCAATGTATTCACGCACATGCGGCGCCGCCGCACCATAGAATCCATCGAGAAAACGGTCAAGAAGCTTCTGGAAATCCTGGTCGGGATTCCACATCAGCTTTGCGAGCATCCACGCCTTGAGCTCGGCGAAATCCGACCGTGGACTCGCATACACCCCCTGCGAAAAGAGATGCGTCACCCCGCAATCGCGATAGAACCGTATGTTATCCTGCAAGGACATCAGATCGGGAAACGCATGCGCATGGAACTTGTAGTTGAGAACATAATCCCATACATAAAGCCAATTGGCGTAATCGCGCCACTTTCGAAGAGCTCCCGCAAATTCCACGCTCCGCGGATTCCGGCTTTTCACCATAGGCCTATAGTGCTCCGTACGTGCACAAAGGCATATCATTACATTGTGCCTCGGACGAACAGTTTTTGGCGGCAGCGTGGAATACTGGTAGGCGAGCGTCTCGATCAGAACATCCGGAAATTCCTTCTCTACAGCCTCCGCCACCTTATTCACAAAACGTATGACCGACGCGGAGGGCGAGCCTTCGGAATCGTCGAACCGCTTGCATTCCGGGCAGCGGCACTGTCCCTTGCCGCCATCCTCCTGGCTTACGCCGAATATCTTCGCCTGCGGATTCATCCTGATCCGGGCGAGAACGCGCTCCGTGACGATCCGCAGCACGTCGGGATTCGACAGGCACAGCTGCCAGCCTATCCGCTGACGCTCTCCATCAACGAGAGAATAATACTCCGGATGGGTGTCGAAAAATTCTGAAGGCGGCACGAGTTTCGAGAACGTATGGCAGTTCTTGAGCACTGGATCGAACGGGAATGCGGGACCCCCATGACGGGGCAGCAGACCGTCATTCCCCTTCGGACGCTTTTTGGCACTTATCCGAAAGTCGCCATTCACTTTGCACCGCGCGGCGAAATCGCCGTTGAACATGTCGTAGATCAGCGGCTCGCGCAAAACAAACGCAGGCTTCTGGCAATCATCGATATCCGGCGGTAACGCAAACACGTCTTTCCGTGGGATGACGCTGACCTGGCTCGAGAACCATCCACAGCCCGCATACTTCTCAAGAAGCTCATAAACCCCGTACAGAACGCCTCTCGCTCCGCCGGCAATCACGACATCCCTGCCGCTTGCGCAAATACGGAACGAGTCCTCCATCTTCGGATCAAGCTGGAGGTGTATGCATGCGCCCTTGGCCGCATCCCTTCGCACCGGCAGATGCACATCCGTCATCTGCTTGACGAATTTCTGAAGCTCTGAAGCGGCGTACGTCTGCGACGGCGGCGATTCCTTCGAAATTACGATTGAGTACTTTGCCTTTTCACCTCGCACTGCTATGCGCAGATCGTCCGCACATACAGGGAGAAGCACTGCAACGGCGAAAGTGAATGCAAGCGATCTCATTTAACGCCCCTATTTAACGTTTATGACTAACCTGACGCCTATCTCATCTTTACCTCCCGTTTGTGTAGGGAGATAGATACGATATGCAGAACGGCACTCGATTGCTTCAGCCTTCCACGAACCGCCTCGTGCGACACGTGTGGTCAGTGAATTGCCCATGAGATCCAGCGCTCCATTCGCGTTCGGCGCACCATGCGCATCACTATCCGGCAAACTCGTCCTGTCTTTGACTGGATAATCCAGCGTCCATTCAGAGACATTTCCGTGCATATCATACAAGCCAAACCCATTGCATTCATACGAACCAACCTCCGCCGTACAATTCTCAACCCCGACATCAGCGCCGGCCTCCGTATTGCCCGGAGTCGCTTGATTGCCGAGATAGCGTCCCGGAAGATTTTCATCTACAGTATACGTCTCGCCTCCGTTGGAAACATAGTTGGTGCTGCATGAAGCGCCATTTCCCCACCGCGCATCTCCATTCAACGCCCGGCAGGCAAACTCCCACTGCGCCTCGGATGGAACTTCAAACATAAGCCCCGTAAAAGCGCGGGACAGACCTATCAATGAATCCTTATACGGTTCATTGGGGTAGGCATAAGCATTTTGTGCCGCAGAATTTCCTACATGATTCTGCCGAAGCTGTACATACCTGATATTTTCCAAGGGGCGCATATGGCCATCTTTCTTCAGTTTATTCGGATCCCTTGATGTCAGACAGTAGAACTGAGACTGTGTAAGTTCAAAAACCCCCATATAGTAGTCGTTGGTAAGGGTCACCGTGTGTGCCTTCTCATAGCCCGTGGTGTTGCGGCCTGGATCGTTGACGCTTCCCATTGTCCATGGTATCCCAGTCGCCGGGATCCTTTTCATCACAAGCTTTGTCTTTCGGTACGCCTCGTTTGCAAAAAGACCTCCCGGTAGCGCATCTATGCTTGTGTAATAGTTGACGTTGGATTTTGAGGTCAGGTCTGCGACAATCACGTCTGGCGGGGTATCAACGCTCCACGCCGACACAACGGCGCGAACACCGGACGGTATATCGTGATCCGGCCATGCAGAGGCAACATCCCATTTGATCACATAGATGCCGTCCTCCTTCACCAGCTTGTTCACTTCGCCGGTCAGATAGCCTCCACCGCTTATGTTCGCGTTACCGATGGATACGCCATTGGTCTGAATGTCAAGAGTGACGATTGCCGGTGCGTTCTCAAGCTTGTAGGTTATGTTGACGACACGTCTTGCACCCTGTTTCATATCCACGGAAACAATGGATGGCTCTGTGATTGCAGGGCTTTCCTCCGCTGTAGCGCACAAGGCGGCAAGAGCGGTTGCAACAGTCAATGTCATACAGTATGATTTCATGGTTTACTCCTTAGGTTCAGCGGACAGACAGAATCAGTCCGTACGGGCTTGTGAACAGTGAACAATCTGCGGATGCGACAGGTCCGCAACGATAGGTCGAAATCTGCATATAGACGCTTGCCAGCGAATTCGTCGATGCCTGCGCAAGAAGCGACATTACCGTCACTCCAATCATTAATTTGATTTTCCTTTTCATCGAAGTAGTCCTTTCACTCCTCTATAGCCCTGCAAAATGCTCCTTTCACCTCTTCAACCGAATGCTCGGTCTCAAGGTACTTCATTCCGGTAGCGTAGAGTTTGCAGGGTCTGTCCCCACGGGAAAGCGGAACGCTGAACGTACCTTCTGCGCATGTGTGCCAATAGGCCACAACGCGCTTGCCGTTTCGCTCGAACACGAATCCGCGAAGGTGCTGAGCACCATTGGGAACCGGAAGCATTTCGATTCCATGCAACTCGTATTCACCCTTTTCATTCAAATAAAGATGGTGTTCCTGCGTTGAAGACTTCAACAAATCCTTATGCTCCTTCGTGAGCCAGCCTTTGGCACGGACATCCTCCCAGCGGCGGATCGTCTCAAGCAGATCGTCAAGGCGCGGATGAGGGTTGGTGTACGCCGCCGTAATCCGCACAGTCATCGGACAATCCCATGCCGCCGCACGGCTTGTTCCGAACTCCCACATATCCAGCTGAGTGCCGATGGTCTTTGCCGCCCCTTTGCTCCGGGTTTGTA
>SUVZ01000164.1 GCA_015061765.1 Lentisphaerota bacterium | reverse complement strand
CCTGTCGGAAGGCTTGCTATTGTCTAAAACGCGGGCCATATCGCAAATTATCATTATGAGCCAGGTGGGATAGACCGAAAATTTCATCAGGAGTGAGACGCGGGGGACTATTTGGAATTTCTGCCAGCACTTGGTGGAAGTTGCATTGAAGGGTGGATAATGGTATCATTAGCGAATCTTTTTCCAGTAAAGAAACAAAGTGTATTTCTATGCAGCATGATGTGATTGTCATTGGTGGCGGCGTGGTGGGGTGTCTTACCGCGCGCGAACTCAGCAGATACAATCTCCGTACTCTTCTCCTTGAAGCGGGCGGAGATGTCGCGGAAGGTGCGTCCAAGGCCAACTCCGCGATAGTGCACGCTGGGTTTGACGCCAAGCCCGGAACGAACAAGGCGAAGTTCAATGTTCTCGGAAACCGGATGTTCGAGAACGTGTGCAAGGAACTGAAGGTGCCGTTCAAGCGGAACGGCTCGCTCGTCCTTGCATTCTCTGAGGAGGAGTGCAAGTCGCTGGAGGATCTCAAGATCCGCGCCGGAGAGAACGGTGTGCCCGTCGAGATCATCGGACAGGACGAGTTGCGCGCGCGCGAACCGAACGTATCGCATGAGGCGGTGGCTGCGCTGTGGGCGCCGACCGGCGGCATATGCTGTCCGTACCAGCTGGCGTTCCGCGCGGCCGAGAATGCGGCGGCGAATGGAGTGCGTTTCACGTTTGACGCGAAGGTCGTGGGACTTGAGCCCGCCTCCGGCGGCGGATGGCGCGTCAAGTGTGCCGACGGACGTGTCTTTTCGGCCTCCTGCGTAGTTAATTGTGCCGGCGTGCATTCGGACGAGCTGAACAATCTCGTCTCGTCCGTCAAATACAGCATTCAGGCGCGCCGCGGCGAATATCTCATGCTCGACCGCGATGAGGAACACAGCTTCACGGCGACGATGTTCCAGGTCCCCTCCAGGATGGGCAAGGGAATTCTTGTGTCTCCAACGGTTGACGGCACCGTCATTGTCGGCCCGACGGCCGAGGACATCCCTCTGAAGGACGACAAGGCCACGACGTATGAGGGGCTTGAGAAGGTGAAGGAGGGTGCGCGCCGAACATGGCCCGGACTTCCTCTCGCCAAGGTCATAACCGAGTTCTCCGGACTTCGTGCTCACGAGACGACTGTCGGCGACTTCATCCTGGGAGAGGCGCCGGATGCCCCCGGCTTCTTCAATGCCGTCGGCGTGGAGTCGCCTGGCTTGACCTCTGCGCCTGCGCTTGGCGAATATCTTGCCGGACTTGTCGTGGACAAGCTCAACTCAACAATGACGGACGGTGCATGCGTCTCGAAGAAGGCGGCCACGGAGATTTCGCACGATGTTTCCGATTGGCCCGTGACGCGCGAGATGTCGAAGCGAGAGCTTGCGGAATTGATTCAGAAAGAGCCGGCGTTCGGCCGCGTGATCTGCCGTTGCGAGGAGATCACCGAGGGTGAAATACGCGCCGCAATCCGTGCGCGTGTCGGTGCGCGTACGCTTGACGGAATCAAGCGCAGGACGCGCAGCGGCATGGGCCGCTGCCAGGGCGGTTTCTGCACACCGCGTCTCATCGAACTTCTCGGCGAAGAACTTGGTCTGCCGCCAGATGCGTTTCTGGCGAGCCGCAACAAGGTGCCCGAAGCGCTCAAACTCCGCGATGCGCAGGAGATGGATCAGGCGGGCGCGGTGTGGGACGTGACCGTGATCGGTGCGGGTCCGGCGGGTCTTGCTGCCGCATGCGCCGCGAAGGAGGCGGGCGCGGAGAAGGTGCTTGTGCTTGAACGCGACGATGCGGCGGGCGGCATTCTGCAGCAGTGCATCCACAACGGCTTCGGCCTGCACCGCTTCAAGGAGGAACTCACCGGCCCTGAATACGCCAAGCGTTTCGTCGACAAGGCCGCGGAACTTGCGATTCCCGTGCGTTGCGGCACGATGGTTGTGGAGTTCAAGGGCAATGGCGAGGGCAAGCCCATCACCGTCACGACGATGAGCAGACGCGATGGGCTCCAGGAGATCAGGACAAAGGCCGTTGTGCTCGCAATGGGCTGCCGTGAGCGTCCGCGTGGTGCGTTGATGACGCCGGGCACGCGTCCGGCGGGTGTGTACACGGCCGGCACCGTGCAGAGGCTCGTCAACATGGACGGCATCATGCCCGGCAAGCGGGTCGTGATTCTCGGTTCAGGCGACATTGGTCTCATCATGGCCCGCCGCCTTACTTTCCAGGGGGCGAAGGTGCTGGCGTGCATCGAGATCATGAAGAAGAGTTCGGGTCTCATGCGAAATGTTGTGCAGTGTCTCAACGACTATGACATTCCGCTTCTCCTCAGCCACACGGTGACTGATGTCGAAGGTGGCGAACACGTGACCGGGGTCAAGGTGAGCAAGGTTGACGACAACCTCAAGCCGATCCCCGGCACGGAACGGCATTTTGACTGTGACACGCTTCTTCTCTCGTGCGGACTCATCCCCGAGAACGAGCTGTCGAAGGCTGCCGGTGTTGAGATCGATCCCAAGACGCGCGGTCCGAAGGTTGACGCCTCCATGGCTACTTCCATGCCCGGCGTTTTCGCCGGAGGCAATGTCGTGAAGGTTTACGATCTCGTGGACTGGGTGTCGCGTGATTCTGAAATAGCGGGAAGGAGTGCCGCAAAGTATGCGCTTGATATGCATTAATTGTCCGAGAGGCTGCGAACTTGACGTTGAGGTGTCGGGTGACGCGGTGGTTGTGAAAGGTCATGCCTGCCCGCGAGGCGAGGAGTATGGACGCGCCGAGACGACCAATCCCACGCGCATGGTGACGGGACTGGTGAAGGTCGCCGGATCGAGGCGTCCGCTCCCGGTCAAGACGCGCACGGCCATTCCCAAGGGAAAGATCGCCGACGTCACGAACCTTCTGGCGAACACCACGGTCGTGTCGCCGAAGTGTACGGGTGACATCATCATCCCCGATGTATGCGGCACGGGTGTCGACGTTGTCGCAACCGCCGATCTCTGATTCGCCGGATTGTTGTCGGGAAAGGTGGAACAGACCGATGGTTGAGATCAAAGAGACTGTGTTTGACCGGTTTGACAAGCGGTTGCGCGATGCAATTGCGGAGCTTGGCTATTCCGTCCCCACTCCGATTCAGGAAAAGGCCATTCCGCCATTGCTGGAAGGGCGTGACCTGATCGGCTGTGCGCAGACCGGCACCGGCAAGACGGCGGCCTTCCTGCTTCCGATAATCGAGAGGCTGTCGGATCCGAAGGTCCCGCGCAACAAGCCGGGCCATCCGCGTGCGCTTGTGCTGAGCCCTACGCGCGAACTCGCCGCCCAGACCTGCGAGAACCACGTGAAGTACGCCAAGTACACCCATACGAAGTACGCCTGCGTATTTGGAGGGGTGAACCAGTACAGCCAGGTGAAGGACATCCGTCGCGGCGCGGAGATTGTCATCGCCACGCCGGGACGACTCATCGATCTGATGACACAGGGCGAGGTCTATCTGGACAAGGTCGAATATTTCGTCCTTGACGAGGCGGACCGCATGCTTGACATGGGATTCCTGCCGGATATCCGCCGGGTTCTGTCAAAGCTTCCGGTAAGGAAGCAATCCATGTTCTTCTCGGCGACGCTCTCGCCTGAGATACTGAAGCTCGCCGGAGAACTGGTGAAGGATCCCGTCCAGGTCATGATTTCTCCGGAGACGCCCACTGTGGATGCGATCAACCAGAAGCTGATGTGTGTCGAGAAGGGCAACAAGGACAATCTTCTCTGCTGGCTCCTTGAGGAGCACCCGGAATGGGACAAGGTGATTGTGTTCGCCCGCACGCGACATGGCGCCGACAGGGTGCTGAAGAAACTGCTGAAGAAGAAGATCGCCGTTGCGGCGATCCATTCCGACAAGACGCAGGCGCAGCGTACCCGTGCCCTTACCGGGTTCAAGGGCGGAAAACTCCGTGTGCTGGTCGCCACTGACATTGCGAGCCGCGGCATTGACGTGCCGGAAGTGGATCTTGTCGTGCAGATGGAACTCCCCCTTGAGACGGAATCCTATGTCCACCGCATCGGACGCACCGCGCGCGCAGGCAAAGGAGGGGCGGCAATCGGCTTCGTCGCTCCCGAGGAACGCGTTCTGGTGAAGGCCGTCGAACGGTACATCAAGAAATCCATCCCCGTCGACCGTGACCATCCGTATCATGTGGATGTGGCCGGCAAGGATAAGGGAGGTTTGCCGACGGCGCCGTGGATCAAGGGCAAGAAGTTCCGCGAGCTCGCAGAGGAAGGCAAGAAGGGCGGCAAATTCCACCGCCGCCGCGGTCATGGCCGCCGTCAGCCCGATTTTGGGCAGAAGACCCGTTTTTCCGGTTGATCAGGAAAGATGTTATGCAGGATGGACGACGCATAGTGTTTTTGGATTACTTGAGGGTAGTTGCATGTTTCATGGTGATGGCAATTCATGCCTGCGAACCGTACTATCTCACTATGGATGGGGATGCTTTGGTCACGAAAATCCATTCCCGTTGCGATGCCGTCTGCATAACGGTGGTGGAGTGTCTGTGTCGCGTGTGTGTGCCGCTCTTCGTGATGTCGTCAAGCTATCTTCTGTTTCCCGTTGCGAAGCCGACAGGGGAATTCTTCCGGCGGCGGCTTGCGCGTGTGGCGGTGCCGTTTGCCATCTGGTCTGCGATGTATGTGTGGCATTTCGGTGGCGAATGGTGGCGAATGGCGTTCAACTTTCCCGATGCCGGCGGACATCTTTGGTTCGTGCCAATGCTTCTCGGCCTTTACCTGCTGATGCCGCTTGTTTCCCCTTGGGCTGAGAAGGTAGGCAAAAAGGAGTTGCGCGGCTGGATTCTTCTTTGGCTGATTACGACAACATTCCCGTTTGTCCGTAAACTGTGGGGAATGTTGTATGGCGATCCTTTGTTTGGAGCCGTGCCATATCTTTGGGGAGAGTGTCCGTGGAACATGTTCGGCATGTTTCACTACGTAAGCGGATTCTTTGGCTATGTTCTTCTTGGATTCTACTTTCGCCGTTTCATGCCGGAGTTGTCGTGGAAAAGGACGCTTTCCGTCGCGTTGCCGCTATGGTGTTCTGGAGTAGCGGCTTTCGGCGGCATATTCTATTGGCGTATTCCGGAATGTCCGTTCACGAAACCATATGCGTTTGCCGTTGATCTGGAGATGAGCATTGAATATTGTTCATTTGGTGTGGCTCTCGCCGCAATCGGCGTGTTCATGATTTTCATGAAATGTTCTGCCTCGGGCGGACTACACTCGAAACTCATAAAGCCTCTTTCAGAGGCAAGCTACGGAACGTATCTTTTGCACATGTTTGTTCTGTTGCCGTTCTTTGCGTTCTTTCGGCCGAGGTTATCCACCCCGTTTGCAATTGTCGCCACGGCGGCATCGTCGTTCATCATTTCGTCCGCCGTGTCGGTTGCGATAAGGAGGATCCCATTGCTTGGCCGCTGGATATGCGGATGAGTTGTCATGGACTGTACCGCAGTCGAGACTGGTAAATGGTTGAATAAAGGCACATTAGGCATATGGAAAAACATACCGAATTCTTTTCTGTTGACTTTGCACGCTGTGTCGCCTGCGGACAGTGTGTGCGCGACTGCGCGTTCAAGGCGCTGAAGGTCGGCGAGGACGGACGTCCGGTGATGGCCGAGGCGGCGCGCTGCATGCGCTGCCAGCACTGTTTTGCGGTGTGTCCGACGGGTGCAATATCGATTGACTGCAAGAAAGCGGACGACGCCGTCAAGCTGAAGGGGTTGGAACTCCCTTCTGCCGCATCTATCGAGAACTGGCTTGCGGTTCGGCGTTCGATGCGCACGTTTGCGCATGAGGACGTGGAGCCGGATGTCCTGGACCGCATACTGAAGAATCTCGGCAACGTTCCCACCGGCTGCAATGCGCGTTCGCTGAAGTTCACGTGCTTTTCGACGCGTGCATCGCTCGATCGTTTCCGCGGGCAGTTCATAAAGACGATCGAGATGCATCGCGACGGCACCAAGCTGCTTCCGCGCTGGCTTGCCGTGCCTGCAATCAGGATGCGCCGCGGCGGAGACGACATGTTCTTCCGCAATGCGCCCGGGCTGCTGGTGATATCGTCTGACGAGACTAATCCCGCCGTCACCACGCCGGAGGTGGATGTGGCGGCGGCATGCGCCTACTTCGAAATGCTGGCGCAGGCGCACGGTCTCGCAACATGCTGGTGCGGATTCTTGAAGCTTGTGCAGCAGGAGGTGCCGGAGCTTCTTGAGGAGACGATCGGCATACAGCGAACGACTCCGTTCTACGCGATGCTTTTCGGGATGCCGGGAATCCGCTACGCGCGCGGTGTTCTCCGAACCGATTACGCAACCATTGAATACCGCTGATCTCTGCGCAGTTGTGATATAATTGCGTCTTTCAAAAACCAAACGGAAAATACAATGAAAAACAAAAAGATATGGTTCGCGATCGCCGTTATGATGGCGGTTATGGGAGTATATGCAAGTGGCGGTCACGGCAACAATCCGCCCTACCCCAATTTCGGGCTGCCGCGCGTCGAGGAGATGATGTTCCTTGTGCTTCAGATCGGCGTAATCATATTTGCGGCGAAGCTTGGCGGCATGGTTGCGTCGTTCTTGAAACTACCGTCCATCCTTGGTGAGCTTGCCGCCGGTATTGTGATCGGACCTTGGGCATTGGGCGGCATCGGTTTTGGCGACGGGATTTTCTCGGGCGGGCTTTTCCACGGTGCGTCTCTCCGTGCGCTTCAGGCCGAGACGGGCGTCATGTATGCCGCAACCACGCCTGAGCTCTATGGTTTTGCGACTCTTGCCTCGATCATCCTTCTCTTCCTCTCCGGCCTTGAAACAAATCTGCGCCTCTTCCTTAAATATTCCTTTGTGGGGCTCATGGTCGGCATCGGCGGTGTGATAGGATCGTTCATTCTCGGCAACCTTTGCGCCGTTACGCTTCTCCCTGTGTTCTTCGAAAAGTTCAGGTATCTGTCCGAAATGCCGCTTTCGCAGGCGATGGTTGATGCCGCGCCAATGTACATGGGCATCATGTCCACAGCCACAAGCGTGGGCATCACCGCCCGGATCCTCTCCGAACGCAAGAAGATGGATTCCGAGGAGGGCGTGTCCATCATGGCGGGAGCTGTGATCGACGATGTGCTCGGCCTTATCGTCCTCGCCATCGGCAATGGCATCATCGCCGCGACCATGGCGGCGAAGAGCGCCGGCGGTGCGGTGTCCGGCGGAGTGAACTGGGGTGCGATCGGCATGGTGGCCGTCAAGGCGTTCGGCGTATGGCTCGGCGCCACGCTCATCGGTGTCGTCATCGCCAAGAAGATGTCCTGGCTGCTCAAGCTGTTCAAGTCCGACCACGCGATTGCGACGTTGGCGTTCGGTCTCGCGATGATTCTCGCCGGTTTCTTCGAGTGCATGGGCCTTGCCATGATCATCGGCGCGTACGTCATGGGTCTTGCACTCTCCCGCACCGACCTCAAGCACATGATTCAGGAGACTCTCGCTCCCGTCTATACGTTCCTCGTCCCGATCTTCTTCTGCGTGATGGGCATGATGGTGGACTGCACCGCGCTGATGTCCAAGCCCGTCCTCATTTTCGGCGCCATCTACACCGTCCTTGCCGTGATCGCCAAGGTGGCGGGTTGCGCGCTTCCGTCGCTCTTCTGCGGCTTCAACCTTGTCGGCAGTCTTCGCATCGGAGCCGGCATGATTCCCCGTGGCGAGGTTGCGCTCATCATCGCGGGTCTCGGCCTCTCCAACGGATACCTCTCGCAGGAGGTGTTTGGCATCGGCATCATGATGACGCTCATCACCACGGTCGTGGCGCCGCCGATGCTCGTCGGCCTCTTCAACATCAAGCGTGACGG
>SUVZ01000163.1 GCA_015061765.1 Lentisphaerota bacterium | reverse complement strand
CGACCCAAGGGGGTGGAGCTGGTAGGGCGGTCTCTCCGAGACCGCCGCAACAAGCCGCCGCCGAAGTAATCGCGATGAAAAAGCGCATTCTCGACTTCTTCGATACGCCCGATCCTGTTTCCGATCCTTGGACGGAAAAGCTCACTGAACGCGACCTTGACGTTGCAGCAAAGGCCGCTGTCGCGCTTGAAAAGTTCATCGAAAAGCGCACCCTCGACGGATTCGCCTACTACTACGAAGGTGAACCCGGTTCCATGACGCGCGAACTCGTAACCAACTTCATCGTCGGTAATTCGCTTCTTACGGCGGCTGGATTTCCGATGTGCGGAGAGTTCGACCTCAAGAACTGCGTTGCGATGATGATATTCGACCGTCTCGATATCGGCGGCAGTTTTGCGGAGTTCCATCCGATAGATTTTGATCGCGATACGGTTCTTGTCGGACACGACGGACCTCACCACCTGAACATCGCTGCGAAGCGTCCTGTCCTCCGCTCGCTCAAGAAATATCACGGCAAGCCCGGCAAGGGCGCAGGCGTGGAGTTCAGCATCAAGGAAGGTCCGATAACGATGCTTTCCATTGGACTCAAAGCCGATGGCTCATTCAAGTTCATTGTCGCAGAAGGTGAGTCGCTTGCAGGACCGATCCCGGCAACCGGCAACACCAACACGCACGGAAAGTTTCCTCCGGACGTGCGCACATTCCTGCGCAACTGGTCGCTCGAAGGCCCGACGCACCACTTCGCTCTCGGTATTGGCCATCACGCCGCCGAAATCAAGAAACTTGGCCGCGCCCTCGGAATCGAAACGGTAGTCGTTACGGAGGAGAAGTGACTGCAATATATCGAGATTCGCTACTGCCTTCGCAGCCACTCGCGGAAAAACGGGTTGACGAATCTGTAGTCTCCGTCAAACCAATAGAGTATCTGCGCTTTTTCGATCTTGGAGAGTGCCACCTTTACAGAGGAGGTGTTGTAGGTTGCGGAGGCGGAGAGGAACTCCTTGGAGCATACCGCCTTTCCGTCAACTGCGCAGCCATACTTGAAAGGGTTCATTCTTCGATCCTCTATCGTGTTTGGTATTATAGTATTTTGTATTATACTATTTTACATAACGCCGAACGTGATACCACATTTCGTATACAGCCGCAAGTAGGCAAGTTGGCATTAAAAATGTTGTTCAATACGGCATATATCAACAGAACTACCGCAATAGGCGGTTCAGTTTTCGGTCGAACGTTACAACCTTGTCTCCAAGCATATTATTGTATGCCGCAAGCAGACAATCGACAAAATCAAGTTTTGTCATGCCAAAACTTGATAATGCCGTCTTCAGGACATCCGGGTGTTCTGTTTGAACCTCATCTATCAGAGACTGCAATCTTGAAGCGAGTTCTTCGCGAGGCACAGAATATACGCCAAGAAGAACATACACAACTTCAGCAAGGACTTCGGGCAGAAGGTACGCGCCATCGCGTATTGCCCGTTCGGCAATCTGGAAAAGTGTTTCGTCATCGTGAAGCATATACCGCAACACGACGTTTGCGTCAACGAGCGTTCTCATGTTTGGCATTCATGGCTAGGGCGAAAGCACCGCTTTCAAGTTTGCGTTTTTCAGGATCGGCATATTTGGCGAACGCACCGCTTGCCGTTGCCTGTTGCGGCAATGAAATGGAAATAGGCATGGAACGTGTCAAGACACATTGCCGAGCGAATATGCGCAGAGCTTCGGCGAATGAAGTGCCAAGCTCACGGAAAAGAATTTCCGCTTCTTGTTTCAGTTCCGTATCCATTCGGAACTGCATGACAGTTGATTTTGCGGATACCATAGACTATAAAACCTCTCTTTTAGATGATTGCAATTATACTACATCTGTACTACAAATGCAAGGAGGGCTTTGATGTTGCAGAAATTACAAAATCGAAAGATGGCAGCGCTTATTTCGTCACGTTGTATTGAAGGAGATTGGGGCACGATAATTTTGTGTAACCTTCCAATTGGGAATTCTTAAAATGGATACAAGTATGAAAAAACTGATGTTGTCGGCGATGCTCGTCGCCGCCTTTGTGAGTATGGCCGCACCTCTACCGGGTTCAAATGCCGAACGGGTGCTGAACCGTTTGAAGCAAACGGCAAACTCACAAAACTACTATTGGGCCTGGACGCATCCGTGGATGACCATTTGGAAACGGAGTGGCGACGCCCGTTTCGCGGTGAAGACGGAGAGAGGGTTCGCGCCCAAGCCTACTGCCGAGGTGACTTTGTCGAGCGACTATTCGAAATATGCGGACGGCAAAAGGTGTGTGATAGGCTATTCAGATTTCTATGCCGTTACGGGGACATGGTGGGGGGACAAGTACTATGCCGCCAACCGCGCGACCCTCACGGCCGCAATCAAGCGGCACTGGCATGAGTTGGGCGGCATTACCGTCTTCTCCTGGCACATGGACCACCCCTATTGCACCAACGGCTTCGAGAAGGCATCCTACCGTTTCAAGTCGTATGGAGCAGATCGCAATGTGATCAGGCAGATTCTCGATGGCACTGGCGGTCCTTGCGGAATGGACAGCGTAGAGGGGAAAAACTATCGTCAGCCATATCCCAATCCCCGCGCCTGGTACATGGCCGCACTTAAAAACATAGCAGATTTTTTCAACGGACTTGTCGACGAGGAGACAGGCGAGAAAATTCCGGTCGTAATGCGCTACGGGCATGAGATGGAGGGCACGTGGTTCTGGTGGGGACGCACCTGGTGCACGCCGGAGGAGTTCCGCGCGTTCTGCCGGATGACAGCCGACTATCTGCGTACGGCCTGTGGGGACGGACAGATACTCTTCGCTTATACGCCAGACCGTTTTTGGCACGACCTTGGTAATGAAGGCGACACGGAAAACACATACCTTGCCTACTATCCGGGCGACAAGTACGTGGACATCGTAGGATTCGACGACTATTCGATTGCGCGGGGCCGCGACAACGACGCAAAGGTTGAGGAAAATCTGAACGAGACGGTTCGCAAACTGCGGCTAATTAGTTCATTCGCGAAGGAGAGGGGAAAGGTCGCCGCGCTGACGGAGACAGGTGGCGAAAACAAGCGCGACGACTTCTGGGTGTACCTGCACCGCATCATGACGGCAGAAGGTGTGCACTGTGCGTTTGTTGACACGTGGAGTGATCGTTACGGGACAATTCCCGCGACGCCGGCATCTGAAAAGGATGAGTTGGCGTTCTCACGCCGTCCGGAAGTGTTGATGGCGACACCCGAAACCGGGTTCAGGGTGTCTCGGAAGTCCTCAGCCGCAAAGGACGGACGCAGTCCTGACGTGATGGTTGTTTATTATCCGCATTGGCATCGTTATCCGAAGGGCGACGAGTGGTTCGGTGCGGAAAAATGGAAGGAAGGCGAATGGGCATTTGTAAAGACCCCGAAGACTAGATTCAAAGGGCAGATCAACTTCAAGCCGCTGGCTGGCTATCTAAACGGAGCAGACCCTGAACATGTCGAGACTGAGATCGCGCTCGCCTCCAATGCCGGCATTAACGTGTTCCTCTACGATTACTACTGGTATAACGGGGAGAAGACGCAGGAAGAGGCGATCGAGAAAGGTTTCCTCAAGGCGAAGAACCGCGACAAGATGAAATTCGCGCTGATGTGGTGCTACCACGAGCGAAGGGATGCGTTCCGTCCTCCATATTCAAAAGAACGCAGGGAGCTGATGTCTCTTGCGCATACTCCGGAAGAGTTTCTCGGTCTCATAGACTATTCCATCGCACACTACTTCAACCAGCCGGAGTACTACCGCAAGGATGGTGGGCTCTTCTTTTCGATATACAGGTTTACTGATCTGTGGGAAAAATGGGGCAAGGACGACGCCAAAGTGCGCGACGCGATTCAGGAGGCGAGGAAGCGCGTCCGAGACGCCGGATTAGGGGAGCTGCACATCAACGCTCAGGGAATTCGACCGGAGATGATGGAGCGGATGGCGGCGCTCGGAATCGATTCCTTCACAGACTACGGTTTCAACGCCTACGCCGTAAAGAATTTCAATGCACGTTTCAAGGCAGGTGAAGCATGTTTCGATTACGGAGAAATTGATGGACTTCTGCAGGACAGCTGGGCGAAAAAGCGCAAGGCGTCACCTATACCATACTTTCCCATCGTGCCTACCGGATGGGATGCCACTCTTCGGTGTCGATTCGACGTGCCGTTCCCGTGGAATGGCGATGTAATCTATCCGTACTGCGGAACGTTTACAAACAACACCGATGCCATCTTTGAGAAATACCTTCGTGACGCCAAAGCTTTTGCGATGTCCGACCCTGAAAAAAAGGGCATAGTATACATCAATGCATGGAACGAATACACGGAGGGCTGCTGGCTGCTACCTGATGTGCGGCGCGGCGACCTCAAGCTGCGTGCCTTGGCCCGCGTTTTCGGACGCAGGCCATCAGACAAATATGCCTTCACCCGCAATTGCCCGTACTGGAAGGGAAGCAAGGCTCCCGTCCAAAAGGCGAAGTTCACGGATGTGCCCGATTTCGAGAACGTAAAATACGGTCCTCATGAACGTCAGGGCATGGACGTATGGCTGCCGAAATGCAAAGCTTCTGCCAAAGGCGGAACGCCGGTCGTAATCGTATTTCACGGCGGCGGTTGGACGTCAGGAGATAGACTGGCCGATGCCGCCGTATTGCTCAAGGATTGCCAGGCAAGGGGTATTGCGCTTGTTACGGTCGGATACAGACTGCTTGCGGACGCTGAGGACCAGGACGTCAAACCGCCGGTCAAGGCGTGCCTGGACGATGCGGTTGCCGCCGTTCGCTGCGTGAAGGCGCATGCCTCCGAATGGAACATTGATGTTTCCCGTATCGGACTCACAGGCGGCAGTGCGGGCGGATGCTCTTCTCTCTACTGTTCGCTTATGGACGGCAATGTTCTGGGTATCAGGGCGGTCTTGGCGAACAGTCCGCAGACCACGCTCGATCCGAAGGAGATGAAGGAGTGGATTCCCAATTCCAGATACGGGGCGAGTGCATTCGGGTACAAAGATTTCAATCAATGGCTCGAACACCGCTCTGAATGCCTGGATCAGATAGAGCGATACTCTCCGGCGGAGCTTCTCCGCAAGTGTCCGTCCGGCAGTGCTGCACGTTTCTTCTACACGTGTCCTCCGCTTCCTCCGCCCGGTGAACTCCCGAAGGATCCGACCCACGCCGCGATGTTCTGCGTAAAGTTCGAGGAGTTGTGCAAGGCTAAAGGGGTGTTCTGCCGACAAGGTACGCGCAAGGACTTTCTTGAATTTCTCTTGGAGAAATGAAACGGAGGTTGAACTATGAAATTGCATAAAGGAAAGATGGTGAAAATGAAGACGAACAAATCAATCGACGGGATTGCATGCATCCTTGCGGTGGCGGCAATCGCTTCTGCTTCTGCCTTGGCGGAGGACTTTACGGTTCCTGCCGGTTCGCCGACAACCCTGACGGCATCGCAGGCAGCCACCATATACGACAATGTGAATGTGAACGACGATTTAACAATCGACGGCACATATTGCACCGGCTTGACAAACAGTTCTTCCGTCATCATAGGAGCAAAGGCCGCGAAGCCAGTAACTGTGACTGTCAAGAACGGCGCGAAATGGGTTCTCCCTGAAAATAATACAATTACTTTCACCGGGAAAGGCGGCACCTTAGAGGTGTCCCAAACTGAGGCTCCATCGTATATTTATGGGTCGAAAGCCAACGTGCCGGGAGTCGGAGATAATATTTATCCCACAGCTTTTGGCACGATGGGATACTACAGCTATGTAGAGGTCAGCGCCAACGCTGAGGCACCTGGCGGCGTAATGGACATCGCGAGGCTCCTTCCCAATGGTACAGTGAGTTTTCGCAGAGTGAAGAATGTCAATCCCAATGTCGCAGCAAGGATACTGTTCCAGGGTGGTGCACATTGGGTGCAGAACAAGGGAGGAACGCGCTTCAACGTTCTCAACAACGCGAAGATCATCCTTGAGAGCGTGGACGGCAATCCGATTGACATGCGAGCCTTGGCTTCGAATTACACGCTGTTTGAAGGGGCAGGAACGCTTGAAACCCGCGGAGACGGAGATTTCATGATGTATCACAACGCCGCCGCCCCCAATTGGACAATAACCCTCTCCCACGACGATGGCGGCGAAATCATCTGGAACCACAAGGGAAGAACTGTTTTCTCGGGTAGGGGACGTTGGTTAATGGGAAATGACAACATCCTGCCTTACGGAGCACATAACGGCCCGGTTGTCCTTTACAACAGTACAAATCCGACAGATCCAACTACGATTGACCTGAACGGCAAGACTGTCACGGTCAACGGACTTCTGAAGGATGGTGCCCGTGCAGACAAAAACTCGATCACGAACTCTTCTGAAACGGTCGCAACGCTTCGTCTTAATGTTGACTCCGATACCAACTTGAACGAGGTGCTTACGGCCAACTTCGCCCCAGATGCGGTTTCCAACATAAAGTTGCAGAAGATAGGCGCAGGTGTATTGACGCTCAATTCCGGCAGCCTGCCTGCGGTCCGCAGTTTCGATGTGGCAGAAGGAATGCTTGTCGCGAAAAACACATCTCGTGGCGGCAATCTTGTCGCGAAGAATGGTTCCGCTTTGGTACTCAAGCACCCGTATATTAACAAAAATGCCATGGACGACGGGTTCTGCCCCGACTCGTTTGTTGTCGATGCGAGCGGTGGAAAGGCTGTGCTTTCCAATGTGTGGCAAAGGGCTATGACTGTGCGCAGCGGTACAGCCAGCATCGAGAACGGCTCTATCAACATTACTCCGACGGAGATGCCTTGGCGTCCGGCGGCGTCCGTAATAGGCGCGGTTGATGTGGAAGGCGGTATTCTCGATGTCGTTCGTGGACGACTTGTCTCAACAAACATATCCATCGCATCAGGCGCGTCGTTGCGCATTCGTGGCGGGGTGGGAATGACTAACAAGGTGGAGTTCTACAAGTCAGCACTGTCCGACCGGTACTACAGGTTCATTTTCAAGGAAAGCAAAAACAGGCAGTCTTTCGGACTCAACCAACTTTATCTGCGAATGGGGAACGGCGGAAGAACCTTCAGTGTGACATCAGCCACCGCAGTTCCGACCTATTCGCTTGATAAAGATGCCATGTCCGTATCCGATCTGGCCGAGGGCGAATATATGTATTCGTGCCCGAACGGAATCGTGTATACTGAAGGCAAACGTTCCAACGAAAATTGCGTCTATTCACCTAGCGGCCTTTCGGACCGCTACAGCTGGGGCGGTGTAATGATCAATGAAAACAGGGGATTGAGCCTTGCGGATCCCAATACATGGGTGACATTGACAATCCGGCTGCGTGCGGACGTCTCTTTGCCTATTTTGGGCTACCACCTGACAACTGACTGGTTCGTAGACAAACTTTGCGCATGGGAAGTGCAGGCGAGTTCGGACGGAACGACGTGGCGGACGGTTGACGAGAGGCGAAATGCGGACATTTACATGTACAGCACTGCAGGTACGCAATATACTGATTGGGATGGCTATAACATGTTCAACGGCGAAGAAGGTTTCCAGTGGCGCTGTCTGGCGGACGACAGCTTGTTTGACTGCGACGGCACGGTGCAGGTCGATGAAGGCGGCGTGCTGGATTTGAGATGCGTTCCTGACGAAAACATCTCCATAAAGTCTCTGACGGTTGACGCCGCTTCGGGAGGCGGCAGCATTGTGAAATTCCGTCCGGCAGAAAACGGGACGCTGAATCTTGTGGGAATAAACGGGGAACTGCCGCGTAGATACACAGTGCCTGTTGCGCTCCCAGATGCGGTTGATGTTGAGCGTTTTTCCACATGGCGCGTAATGGTCAATGGAGAACCTTCG
>SUVZ01000162.1 GCA_015061765.1 Lentisphaerota bacterium | reverse complement strand
TCCTTTTTTTGGGTTTTTGTTGAACTCCCGCAGCCACCCGGCCACGGGAAAGAGAAATGAAAAAAGCCGCCGGACCAAACGGCCCGACGGCAAAAAAAAAAGCCCTCCGGCGCAATGCCGAAGGGTTGATGAAATATATGTGAGACTACAAAAAAACGCGCCGTTTCCGACGCGCAAATGGCTTTATGTTTTATGGTTTTCTCACTATCGCAAAATCACTTTTCTTGGAATAACAAAGTCAAACCCACAGCATCCATCGACAAAACATACATCAATGGCAATCCAATTAAAGACGGGTAATGAGAGACGGGTTTCGGGCTCTATAGTGGAGGAGAAACCCACCAACTCATCCACTTTAACATCCTCCAACTCCAACTAAAGCATCCTCTTCCCAAAAGGAACCATATCTCTAAAAAACGTCACCTATCCGCCGAAGATTTTCAGCATCGCAAACAGGGACTGTCCCCACAGAATCCAAGTGCCTGATTCCGCCGATACATACCGTTTACCCGCAACATGGGCTGCGGATGAGGCAAACTTGGAAATCAGAATATCCTGATCGCCCGCAAACATCTCCGTTTCCGGAACATCTGCTAGCGCGTAAAAATCAAGCAGGTTCGCCGGTGCACCATGCGCCTCATTACGAGTCTTTACGCCGCGCGCATGACACCAGCTGATCCACTTTGGGAACACCTCCTCGACGATCAAATCGTCAAGCGTCTGACGATAGTCGCACTTTATGCGCGCAACCTCCTCCGGATTTCCATCCCGTAACGCATTCGGCTTCCTTACAAAGTCTCCAAGAACCGTACCGCCAGAAGCATCCATGACACAGCCGGCATGTCATATTCGCCGCGAACCCTGTGCAAGACCGCACCCGGTATCTGCGGTGTCGACGGGAAAAACTGTCCGAACACCGGCCGTCGGGCCTGATGATGACCGACCCCCTCTATCATGCTGGAATTGTCCGGATTCGCCCCGAAGGCGAAATCGATCAGACGCTGAGCCATGCCACGCCACTTCTGACACCCCAACACATCCGATGCTTCAAGGAGATAGACGGCTTGCTCCATAAAGGCAATCGATGCAGAACCCTGATAGATTTTTGACGGTCCGCAATTCTCCCCGCAACACGAGACGATTTCTTCGGCACTGGCAATTGCCGCGCCCTTCCACTCGCCGCCGCCAAATTCGCGAGCCAGCTCCAGAAACAGCCGCTTGCCGAAAAGCGCACGAGAATAGCTGCAGTCAACCTCCATATCCTCTCCCGCCTTGGCCCGGCGCAAGGCCTCGCCGCCATACTGCCTGGCGAGTTCCGCATACCGCGCCTCTCCTGTCGTCCGGAAAAGCTCCAACGCCGCGCCACCACGCTGGCTGAATCCAAGCGCCGTCGTTCTGTAGTTGAACCGATAGAACCTTTCCCATGGCTGCGAGCCGCCGGGAAGAGGGAGTTCTCCAGACGGCTGGGCCTTGCCGAAAAACGGATTCTCCTCCATCTGCACGAATATCTTCCTGGCTCTATCAAGCAGCCTTTCGGCGTACGCCGGATCCTTCTTCGCGAAGAAACGCGCCGCCCTGGAAAACAGCATGACGACATTTGCCTGCGCGCCTAGAGCCGCCGGACGCGCGTAATAGCGTCGCGGCCCCCATCCTATCGGCACGAACTGGGAGTCATATACATAGTTGGACCCGGACGATATGCGACAGAAATAGTCGATGCCCCAGCGGAGTTCCTCCTCGAGTTCGCCATCGTCCCACCTCGGCACGCCCATTTCTGCATATCGAAGAAGATTGAAAGCACTCAGCGAAATGCCGTCCGCCCAATTGCGCAGGTCGCAGCTTTGGTGGTATCCGCCCCTTGCGTTGAGTTCGCCGATCTTATTCCCGCACCCGTCAACAAGCGGGCACATATCCTGATGGCACAGTCCCGCCCAGCCCTTCCTGGATCCGCATCGTTGCCAGAGGTAATAGTTCAGGAAAGATCTCGCAGCAGGCTCGTACACACCTTCTCGGACGTCAAACGGCTCGGAAACCACTCCGTCATAGTCAATCCCTATATCATACGGATTGTCCGGCGTCATCGCCCCGCAGACAATGCGATAGTTGCCCGGTTGCGTAACGCAGGAGAAGTCGCCCCCAAAAAACGCCGCCGACTGCGACACCCTCTTGAATCTACCGACAAACACATCATGCCAGCGGCGCTTGCCCGTTGCCTCATCAAGCCGTTGCACACGAAACGCCAGCTTGGGCGGTGCCTCACAGAAGCACATCTTCGGCGCATTCGGCAAGTAGCCGACCTGATTCACCTGAATGCGGTCGAATTTGTCTGGGCGGTTCTTAGGAGACGGATGCTCGAACAATCCCCAGTCGTTATCGTCGATTCTGACAAAGTCCAGACCTCCGGCAGGAGTCTTTTCCGCACCTTGCGTCGGAAGGTACAGGACACCTGCAAGGGAATGGAAAAGCATGGCGCACCCTTCCCGTCCAAGGAGGGTTCTGCGGCGAGACCAGGGACCGGCGAGTTTCCCCGTCTGCGATTCGCACATGACGACTGTACCGCCGGTGTCGGCAGACGTTTCCGGCCAGATCATAAACAGGCGGTTTGAATGGATAGAACGATAGAGGAATGGGCCTTCTGCCGATACGTCGACCTTCTTGCCGTCGGCTGTCGCCACCCGGGGAACATGAAGTTCAAATGGCTCCGCCGAAAAACCGGAAAGATCACCGTTGAGCTTCGACGCCATGATTCTCGCCCCGTTGATGCGGTCCGAGTCCTGACGATAGACCATATAGGGCTCTCCGTTCTCGACCCAAAGCATGCCACCAGAGCAGGATGAATCCGGCGGAGTAACAGGGCCTTCCGCGACAGGCGCAAACGGCCCGTCCGGACTTGTGCCCGAAAAGACCCAAATGCCGCACCGGGACGATGCGCCTGCCGTCATGGTGACAAAAAGCATATGCCGCCCAGCATGTTCATATACCTTTGGCGCAAACGCAGTCCACCTCCCCCATTCCGGCCTTGGCACCAAAACCGCACCCGGAGCGGACCACTCCTTCAAATTCTTCGATGTGCGCACCGATACGATGGAATTTGACGAAGCGGAATCCGTCCGGTAAAGCCGATATGTACCGGTCTCCCTGTCAACCGTGACATAAGGACACCCGGCATTGCCGTCCTCCGCCAGGCAAACGGCAGAACACAGCAGAATCCCAAACAATAACATCCTCAGCATCCGCAACCTCCTTATGGGCAGCAAAGGACATACCCGTCCGGACTGCCGCCAGAAATCCGCCTGGAAACGACCTTGCCGTCTCTCCATGAAAAGTCAACCGTATAGCCTCCGCGAGCGCGCAACCCCCAGATCCGCCCTTCCCGCTTCCACGCTTCGGGCAGTGCAGGCAGCAGACGAAGGACGCGCTTCCCGTTGGCCGTTGTTTCGTGGCTTTGAAGAAGCATCTCGGCAATCGCCGCCGTGCAGCCGAAATTTCCGTCGATCTGGAAAGGCGGATGCGCATCAAGCAGATTCGGATAGGTGCCGCCTAAGTAATGGTCGCCAAGCGTTGTCGCACATACAGGCTTAAGTTGCGCCTCCAGAATTCGGTGCGCCCGCTCGCCGTCGAGGAACCGAGCCCAAAGCGCAAGTCGCCACCCCATGCCCCATCCCGTGGCCTCGTCACCCCTGGCATTCAACGAGACTTGCGCCGCCTTGAAGAGATCGGGCGTTTCCGGAGTAATCTGGCACGACGGAAACACCGCATAGAGGTGAGAGACATGGCGATGATGGTCTTCTGGATCGTCAAGATCCTCCGTCCACTCCTGAAGCTGTCCCCATCTTCCTATCCGGAGCGGCTCCAGCCTCTCGCGCTTCGCGCGAATGTCGGCAAGCAATTCGGCGTCTTCCTGCTCGCGACCAACTATCTTCGCCGATTCGAGGACGGCCGCAAACAGGTCTCGAAGTATCTGGGCATCGCACGAACATCCGCGCGTCCATTTCGTCGACCAACCCTTCGGTCCGTTCTCCGGAGATATCGACGGCACCAGCGTGTAGTTCCCGGTCTTCGGATCGACAGTCAGCACATCGCAGAAAAACCTGGCCGATTCGCGCATTACGGGATACGAACGCTCGAGGAACGGGCGATCGGCGTTGAAGAGCCAGTGTTCCCAAAGCTGGGTACACAGCCAAGCGCCATTTATCGGCGCAATGCCAAACGTGCCGTGGACGGGAACGGTAATACGCCAAATGTCCATGTGGTGATGCATGCACCATCCCCGCGCCCCATAGTATTCCCTGGCCGTACGCATCCCCGACTCCGCACATTCCTCGAGCGCCTTGAGCAACGGCTCCGACAGGTCGCCGAGATTCGTCGGCTCCGCCGGCCAGTAGTTCATCTCCAGGTTGATGTTGACCGTGTAGCTCGACCGCCATGGCGGAGTGAGCGATTCGTTCCAAATACCCTGCAGCGTTGGCGGTTGCGTTCCCGGTTGTGACGAGGAGATGAGCAGATAACGGCCCAAGGCGAAGACAAGTTCCGACAAATGGGTGTCCTTGGTCTGGCGAAACGTCTTCAGCCGTTGCGGAACCGTCATTCCCGGCTGTGGATCAGGCCCGAGGGAAAGCCCGCATCGGGCGAACTGCCCGCGGTATCTCCGCACGTGCCGGAGCACCAGATCGTCGTACTCATGTTGAAGCGCGGCCGCCAGTTTTTCTTCGGCGCGCCGTTTGAACGGGGCATCCGGGTCGCTCTTCCAGTCGACGAAACTGGTTGCGATGGAAACGCACACAACAACATCGTCAGCCCCCTCGATGATTGCAACGCCATTGTCGAAGCGTAGCGTTCCCCCTTTCAGCAACGGCTTCATGATTACCGCGAACTTCGTCTTTCCCCAAACGCCGTGGCAACCTGTCGCAAATCCATCGACATAGACCGCATCAAGGTCATTTGTCCTCCAGCGGTCGTAGTTCGGGTACGGACTGTCGTAGTAGAGCCTGAAATTGAGCTTACCGGGCTGGGAAGCGGAGAACCGGACGACGACAACGTCATCAGCAAGAGATGCAAACGCCGTTCGCGTGTAGTCGACTCCGTCCAGCGTATATTCCGTCCGCGCAATCGCGTCTTCAAGCGAGAGCGAACGGCGGTATTTGGACGGGAAGGCGTGTCCATCAAACGCTACCATCATCGAACCCGCCGTGAGGTAGTCAAAGGAATCGCCATTCTTGGACGGCCGAATCTGCTGCTCCCGAAACCAGCGTGTAGCCCCCTCAGGATCGTTTTCCTCAAGTATCCGCCGGCGGATCTCCTTGATGCATTCCTTCATTCGTGGCTCGCCGGCGTAATTCGGAGCACCCGCCCAGAGCGTATCCTCGTTGAGCTGAAAACGTTCCAGGGCGGGTCGGCCAAAAACCATAGCACCCAGCCGGCCGTTGCCTATCGGCAATGCCTCGTTCCAGCACTCGGCCGGCGCGTCGTACTCCATCGTCAAGGGAGCGGCGGGCGACTTTGCCATGGCGGAAACCGCGAAGACAAACCCAAAAGCGAAACTGCATGCCATTCCTGCTATCCTCATGGCATCCTCCTTATTATGTATACTGGGGAATCGGATATCCGAATGCGGCAAACGCCGTCGTCACCCTTGACAATACGCTGACATCGCCCGTCGCGATTGACAACCCTTGGCATCTTGCCGTCAACCGGCGATATCGGCACCCAACGGGGCTTGTCAAGCGTCCACCGCATCTCTACCGTCTTTCCGTCCGGACATTTCCACGCAGGGAAAAAATTGCGGCGTGTCCCATCGTGCCACGGTCTGTCGATATTGACCGATCCCGCCGGACGGCGTTTGACGAATTCAACGAACGATGCATACGCCGGTTTTGGCGTCAAGTTACTGTGTGTCAATCCAAAATGCTTCTCGCTATAGTAGGGATCATCCTCTATCGCCCTGAAATTATAGACGAAAAACCGTTCAATCCCTTCTGCGAAGCTGATTGCCATGCCACGCGCCGTCCACTTCGCCTGAGTCTCCTCCGAAATCGGCGTCATCGAACCTGCGCGCCGCAAGGTGGAAACGACAAAGCCGCCCTTTCCGTATTTTATCGCCGCCGCTCCGGCCAATTCCCGGCCGTCCGCCGTCCTTCCGGCTGCAAGCGGAATGAATTGGGCATCGGGGAAATCGGACTTCGGCACCAGGAACCGAGACGCCGAATAACTACCCATCTTCAGAAAATCAGGCCAAAACGCATCCCTCCACCACTTTGCACGATACCCGAACGGCAATGTTTCGTCCACAAACATCCCGTTCTGCAGATCCTTGCAGCGTTTGCCGTCCCGTGTTGCATAGTAGAACGGTACATCACCCGACATCTGTACGACGATTCCACCCCTCATAACATAGGGAAGGAGGCAGTCGCGAATGGCAATCGGCCATTCCGACCCTTGGCGTAGAAAAACAATGTCGGCTTCATGACGTTCCATCACGCGAACGAGCATGTCGTCCGTGACGGAAATGGCCTTGCTTCCTCTCGGCAGCAGCTGCTCGAGAAGTTCGGCCTCGTCGGAATCTAACGCCACCGCCCTGAGCGCCCGTCCTTCCCCAGCGATAACCTTGACGCCCTTCACCATGACCTCGCTGTGCATTATTTCAGTATCTCGGGTCGGATATCCAAGTTCAGTAATCCAAACCGGCCTGTCTGAAATCCCGAATTCCGCCATAAGCATCCTCAGCGCCTCAATCTCGACATCGACGGTACCCTCGGGAGGCTTTGGATGGGAATACGGATGGATGTTCATGATGTCAAAGGAATTTGTCGCCCCGGCGCTGAACACTTTCCGAATCCAGTCGATCGGCACGTGCGACGTGCCACCCATGGCAACTTTGATGCGGGGATCTACTTCCTTCACCGCCATGTAGGCGTTCTTCAGGACTTCGGCGTAAACGACCGGATCCGCGCCAGAAAAGAAATAGTCGACATTCTCCTCGTTCCAGATTTCGACAACAGGCCAATGCTCATACCCAAAGTGTCTGACAAGCTTCGCAATATGCGCACGATACCTTTCCATGTCCTTTGGCGGCGCATTGACCTTCTGGTCGTATCCCCAGAGAATCGGCAAGACCGTCATGCCACGACGCTCAAGCTCGCGAAGCGTCGTATCATGGCGTTCAAAGTCATACGACCCATCATCGCCGACAAGCCCTCGTGCAGTCACGTCGATTCGCATGTACCCGATTCCGGCGACTTTCATGGCATCCATCTGCGCCTCACGCAAAAGCGGCTGATACCGAGGCGACGGAAGGTGCGGCGTAGTGCCGTAGACCGGCAATTCTCCATTTGCGGCATACGAAAGAAACGCAGCCAGCAAGAACAAAATATGCAAATTCATACGAATTCCCATTTAAAGGCGCTCTAGCGGAAAACCAGTCCAAATCCGACCGGACGGATTGTCACCGTCTCTTCGTCCGAAAGCAGACGGTTGTTGACACGCACCTCATCGATACGTCCGGACACCATCCCCTTGCCGCAGCCGCCGCCCACCGAGACGAAGATGCCGTCCCGAATAGGCTCCGTCAGCTCATTCGCCGTCAAAGCCAACATCTCATTCTTGTCGACGGAGACCGAGAATGTTCGTTCAAGACAGTCCGCCCTCAGGACCAACGAATGTGGCGCGCCGCAAAATCCGTCCATCACCTTACGCTCGACGATGCAGCCGTCGACGCCTGCCAGGCAGATATTAATCGAACCGTCGGCTTTGGCGAACAGACACCACGCCGCAAGCCCGTCCACAGTCACCGCCCCTATGACGGCAACTTCGGACTCGGGACGGCACACGTTCATCATCGCCTCGACAGTGAACGAACGGCCAAGCGCGGTCAGAAGCCCGTTTGTCACCGCGGCC
>SUVZ01000161.1 GCA_015061765.1 Lentisphaerota bacterium | reverse complement strand
GAGGACGATCTTTTTCTTCAATATGTGGCGTTTCACTGCTTTGTCCATAGCGGCGGGAAAGATACCACATCCCCATCGCGAAGTCAATGAGAATATGGTTCGGACTGATTCTCAAGGGATGTCGGGATGGTGAGGAGGTGGAATGCGTGTGTGGCGGGTGGGTGGTGGATATATATATGTGTGTGTGTATATGTGTATGTATGTGTGGATGGTGGTGAGTGTATGAGGGGGGGGGATAACCCTTATGCTAGCGTTGCCTGTATTATGATGCCATTCCACAATTTATCCGGCGCATTTTCTGAGTAGGCGGATTGGCATTAAAAATCGCTGCTGGCAACACTGGAAATTGACGACATTCCCATGTCACACGAAAAGAGCCGCATCCCCGCCGACTGCAATCGCATTCCAACAGGCTGATTCGCCGAACATACCACAATCCTCCACCATCACTTCATCTTCACGAGGGGAAAGAATGATCTTAGATTTCCGCCGTCCTCACCTTCAGTGGGACTGTTTTAATCCTTGAGCACAATCCTCGAAAGTTTGGGAAGCTACTCGTTCCGGGGTTCTATTTCCTGACTCAGCGACTTAGAGAACGATAAATTTACACGATCTCGTGAATCCCCTTTCCAACATGCTATGGACCGTGAAGGGGCAAAAGGTTTTGGCTGTCGCTTTGACAAGATGCAAGAAATTCGCGTCAGATTGTCCAGATCACAAAACAACCGTGGCCTCAATATTACTCGGATACAGGCACAACACCTTTTTTTATTATGATATTTCCGTACTTTACCGTCTCCCCCGTCAGCACGACCGCATAAGCCTTCTTTGCACGTTCATAGAACGCATAGCGCTCCATCCGCTCGATCTTACCATCATACGAAAGTTTGGCACGGTAGCGCTTCTCAACTTCGGGATCAAGCGAATCCCCCGGAACGGGAGCCATCATTGTCACAGGCGTCGCATAGGAGTCAAGCTCAAAAAGAGGGGACAGACCCTTCAAAAGTTCAGCGCAGGAGAGTCCGTCCGCACGGAGCACCCGCGCATTGACGGAATGCGCCGGGAAATGAGCGTCCGCGAAGACGATCTCGTCGCCATGTCCCATTTCGGCGAGTATCTTCAGCAATTCAGGCGACAGGACAGGCGAAATGCCCTTGAGAAGGCCGAGTGCAGGCAGCATCGCAAGCGCAGGCACGGCAAAGGCCGCGCAATATGATATTCCGTCCATCATTTCTTCTTTTCCTTTCCGCCGCAGAAGAGCAACGCATACACAAATACAACGGCAAAGCAGATTGCAGGCACGAAGAAGCTCGCTCGGAGCGATCTCTGGGAAAGCTGGAGATTGGAGTCCCATTCAGACGAGAACATCGGAAGCAACCGCGTCCAGGCTCCGTCTGCATCGCCTATGACAGACGCCATCCACGGGGTGATGATCGCACCGCCGAGAATCGACATTATCAGACCGGACGCACCCAGTTTGACAGTCTTGGAATCAAGATCGCCAAGTGCAATGCCGTAGATCGTCGGGAACATGAGTGACATGAAGCCGCTCATCGCGACAAGGCAGACTATGTTGCCGCTGAACGCAAGCCCGCCGACGGCGAAAAGCGTCCTTGTCGGCAGGTAGACGACGCCGACGGAGCAGAGAATCGCGCCGAAAGCGAACACGGCCATCATGCGGGCGGGAGAGAGGTATTTCATCAGCCATGTTGCAATCCATCTGCATACGATAAACAGCACAATGGCGATCGTGTAGTATGTCGCGCCGTCGGCCGGTGTGACTCCAAGTTCCCTCTGGCAGTAGACATTCATCCACGTCCACGCCGCAATCTGCACACCCACGTAAAAGAATTGGGCAATCACTCCACACCAGTAGCGAGGCGTCAACAAGAGTACGGAAAGCATCTTACGGTAATCACGCTGCATAACGACATACATCAACGGACCGACCACGCCGCAGAGCACCCATACGATCTTGTCCATGTCAGGAAACAGAAAATAAAGCATTGTCATCGGCACGACGGAAAACGCAAACGACGCTGCTACACGCCCAAATGCCCGACGCGAAGGAACGGTCTCTCCATCGCGCCTGCTCAAGAAGAACAGCCATATGAGCACAGCGATTGCGCAGAGTCCAACATAGGGCGCGCACACCCAGAACAGCTCATGGTCGATGACGGCCTTCAGTCTCTCCGGCTCCATCTGCGCCCGCTCAGCTGCCGTCGCTGGATTCAGGTGCGAGAGAATGAGCTGCTGGGCAAGCACGATGCCGACCATCGATCCAAGAGGATTGAACATCTGCGCAAAGTTGAGCCGACGGACGGCTGTGCCGGAATCGCCCAGGGAGAGAACATAGGGGTTGCATGTCGTCTCGAGAAGTGAACAACCTCCCGCCACTATGAAAATCGCGATGAAATAGATGTTGAAGCTCTGTTCTATGCAGGCGGGTATGTAGAGAAGCGCGCCTATGATGTAGACCGCCAATCCTATCAGCACCCCTTTGCGATAGCTCAATTCCTCGGCGAGGACGGCAGCGAAAATCGCCAGGACCGCGTAGGCTCCGTAGAATGCCACCTGGACGAGTCCCGCCCGGGACTGATCCATCGTGAAAATCCTCTGGAACGCGGGCACCAGATTGTCGGTCATGTTGTTCAGAAGCCCCCACAGCGCAAAGCAACTCACAAGAGCAACGAAAACAGGAAGGTATCTGCGGGGGACGACATGGTTTTCCGTCATGGCATCAACCTCATGCGCATTTCAGGCGTAAGCGACTCGATCCAGCGTTCGGCGGCGATCTTGCCGCGCAGGATTGCACGCGTGACATGGCGCAGACGCGCCATGAATATGTCATGGAGATCAGGCTGAAGCAGGACCTCCGGCGGCGTCGTGCGCAATATCCGGTCTGTCCAGTTGTTCTCGACGATGCGACAGGTCTGGGTGAATATCGTCCAGAGCGAAGGCATTTTCTTCGGATTGTAGTCAGCCTGGAGCGGCTGGCCAAGATTCACATCTACGGCGATGACATAGTCCGCCCCCATTCTGCGGCAGTACTCGACGGGAAGAGGATTTCCGAGGCCGCCATCCGCAATCCAATGTCCCTCATGGGAGACGGGCTTGAACAGCCCCTGCACCGCAAGTGAGGCGAAAGTACCATCCACAAGATCTCCGGAGGTTATCGGATATTCCTTCCCGTTCATCATGTCAAGGGCGACGGCGGTGAACGGGATCTCGCAATCCTCAAAACGGACGTTGCCAAGCCTTTTGCGGAGTTCTTCCTTGACACGCCTGCCGGTGAGGTATCCTCCGTTCCAGGGCCACGAGAACTCGAAGAACATCCGAAACATCTTCCACCAGTTGATCCGGCGGAAGAAGTCTTCGAACACATCAAGCCTGCCGGCGGCAAGTGCGGCGCCAATGACGCTCCCGGATGACACGCCCGCCACGCACGAGATCTTTATCCCGTGCTTCATCAGCGTACGGATAACGCCGAAGTGCGCCATTCCGCGCACTCCTCCGGATCCAAGCGCCAGACCTACCTTTAGCCTATCTGCCACGGACGGCCCCAAGCGTCACTTTTCCCAGCCAAGGCGGAGCGCGGCGGCGTTTATGCGCTTGCGCGTACCGCAGGCCTGTCTGACAACGCCATTGCGAATGAGGGTGTCGAGCGCATCGCGGAGCGCGAGAAGCTCCTTCCTCTGGGCCTTCCATTCGGCATCGGACATCCCGTCGAGAACGTCATGGAATTTCATTGCCGTATCCTTCCACACCTTCTCGTACTCGCCTTCACGGGCATAGCCTATCACTTCCCCAAGAGACTGCATGTTCTCGATCGTCGGCTCGATCGGCTTGGCGATCCTGGCATACAGCTTGGCGGCAGTCTCGCGGCGAAGCTTCATCACCTCATTTTCGTCAACACCTGGGCCGCCATGTGTACGGTTGGCGTAGCGGGACGGAATCTCGCGTATCCAGATGTTGCGATAATGCACCTCGCAACCGTGGTCCTGAAGCAAAATCGGCAGCTTCGTCTCATGGGGAGAGAGGGGAATGCGCTTTTTGTGTGAAGTGAAATAATCAAGTTCCCAATGATCCTGGACCACAACGCCATTGAAAAGCACCGTCATGCTGGCGGGGCTGAGAAGCTTGAGTCCATCCCACCTGGGCTGATGGAATATGATGTCGTACGTCTGCCACTCGCCCGGCTTGCGGGCAGGGTTGACCATCGGCGGATTCTGGGAATAGACCGCGCCCGCCTGTCCATCGGCATAGTTGGGATTCTTCATGTCCGCAGGGTCCGTGCCATACGACTCAAGAACCTGGATCTCGTATTTGGACATGAGAAAGACACCCGAATTGCCGTGCATCTGAGGCCCTTTGGGACCTGAAACGACCCCCACTTCCTTGGGATGGCGGAACTCGATGTGCAGTTGGCAGTCACCAAACGATTGACGGGTGCATATGTATCCGCCGTTCTTGTAGCCCGGGATGGCGTAGAAGTCATTCTCTTTGCCCAATTTCCATTTGGTGGGTTTGCCGTCCCTGTCACACCAGTTCTTCTCGAAGGACTCCTTTGTTCCGTCGAAAAGCACAATTGCATCGCTGGGGACAGAACCGGCCTCGGCTGATATCTTGACTGGGTTCGGACGGTTGCGGTCATGCACGCTCCATGCATGCTTTGCATCCGGCGTATCTCCATATACGCCAACTGCAGGCGCCGCAAAAACAGGGGTTGCCGCACATGCGGCGACCATACCGATAAGGCAAATCTTTTTCATGGCAGCAGATTATACCATAATTTGCATTCACCGCGACACGCACTGCCGCCTAACCCCGAGTTCCGTTTTCCGACGTACCTGAGCGCATCGGCTGTCATTCACATGCCGCGTCCTCAAGATTCTTCCGCAAGATTTCGGTCCCAAACAGTTTCCGAAATTTACCAAAGCACTGAAATGCCGCCGCATGTCCCTGCGCCCCGCACATGAGAAACTGGAAATCTTGTTTCCGCTTTATTTGATATAATTCCACGCATGTTTCTTTCAGTCGTAATCCCGACTCTCAATTCGGAGAAGACCCTTGGCGCATGCCTAAGGGCCATTCGTGCGCAGTCTCTACCCCAAAGTGACTATGAAATAGTCATAGCCGATGCCGGATCCTCCGACCGCACGCTTGAAATCGCAAGGGAACATGGTGTCGACTCGATTGTCGAGAATCCGCTGAAAACCGGCGAAGCCGGGAAGTCCGCAGGGATCAAAGCGGCCAAAGGAGACATCATCGCCTTGGTGGACTCAGACAACATTCTTCCCTGCCCCGGTTGGATGGAACAGATGTTGGCACCCTTTGAAGATCAGAAGATAATTGCGGCGGAACCCATTGAATACACATGGAGAAAAGATGATCCCGCCCTTACAAGGTACTTCGCTCTTCTCGGCATGAACGATCCGATATGCCTTTTCACCGGCAACTACGACCGCACATGTGCCGTGACCGGCAGGTGGACCGATCTACCTGTATCAATGGAGGACAAAGGCTCCTATCTGAAACTCAACCTGACAGCGAACGCACTGCCGACAATAGGCGCGAATGGATTTGTCTTCAGGCGCGCGCTCCTTGACGGAGTGAAATGGGAACCGTACCTCTTTGACATAGACATCCTCTATGACCGCATACTGAATACCGGCTCTGTGCAGGTTGCAAAGGTCAAGGCGGGCATCGTTCACCTTTACTGCGCAAAACTTGCCGACTTCGCCCGCAAGCAACGCCGTCGCATCAAGGATTTCCTCTACTTCGCCCAGGAGAAGGAACGCATATATCCGTGGGATGGACAGCGCAAGGCCGGAATCGTCATGTTCTGCCTTGCGACTTTGACTGTCCTGCCGTTGGTCTGGCAGATGGCAAAAGGCTTCATCCGCCGACCAGACGCCGCGTGGCTGTATCACATCCCCGTGTGCTGGGTCACACTTTGGGTATATGGCATCGGCACCATCTCAAGGTTTCTCGGAGGCAGGCAGGCGCCTGTGGACCGATCCTCTTGGCAAAAACGGGGAAAAGTGAGATAATACCACTTATTGCACTTAAGGAAGAAATGCGTAACACGGAAATATCGCGACAGCGAAAGCAAATAAAACAAGGAGCGAAAACAACATGTCCCGTTTCAGACTGCGCGGAAGACGCAGAAAGACAAAAAGCGTGCGCCATGACCGCATTCCGCTCAAGGCGATCGTACCGAACCTCATAACTTCACTCGCGGCCTGCGCTGGCATCACATCAATCTCACTTTCATCCGAAGGGCGATTCCTTCCCGCATTCTGGGCACTTCTCATCGCCTGCGTATGCGATGGGCTGGACGGTCGCGTCGCGCGCATGCTCAAGGCAAGCTCCAAACTTGGAGCGGAGCTCGATTCACTTGCCGATTTCGTGAACTTTGGCGTCGCTCCAGCCATGTTCATGTATTTCTGGCTCACTGGAGGTCCTTCACACACAGGCGTCAATCCTACGCTCGTTCGCATCACTCTCGGATGCGCTCTCTTCTACGCAATGTGCGATTGTTTCCGTCTTGCTCGATTCAACACCATGCTGGAACAGCCCACACTTCCGTACTGGAAGCACTTTTTCCTCGGCGTTCCCGCTCCTGGAGGTGCGTGGATGGTGCTCTCGCCGGCTGTGCTTGTCTCCGCCCTTGATGCAAAAGGCGCGTGCCCCGCGCTTCGCGAGGCCCTTCAGAACCCATATTTCGGCAGTTTCATGCTTCTGTTCATAGGATCTCTGATGGCATCCAGGCTTCCCACCATTTCACTGAAGACCGTTCACATAAGCAAATCCTACCAGTTACCCGTAATGGCAGGTCTCCTCCTGCTGATAGCGTTTCTGGTATCCAACTTCTGGCTGACGATTGGCGTGGTAGGAGTCCTGTACATCTGTACGGTACCCGTCACCGGCTTGATATTCCTCAAGTCAAAAGCCCGCTACGAGCGGCAAACGGCATCCACGGAAGCCCAATGATGTGTTGGTGGAGGTGGGGGGAGTCGAACCCCCGTCCGAAACAGTTTCAACCAAACTTCTACGCGTGTATCCTGCCTTTAATCTCGCAAGAGGTATGCCAACAGGAGGGCTTATCCTCGAGCATCCGTTCGGTTATACGAACTTCGGCGCCCGAGCGGAGAGCTCCGAAGCAAGTCCTGCTGAGTTATGCCGCGACGGCTTAGCAGGCGTCTGCCGGGCGACATCGGGGCCGTAATTAGGCCGCGAGAGCGTAATCGTTGTTCGCGATTATTGTTTTATCGGATGATTAACGAGGCCAACCGACATCCTCGACGCGCGATCTGATCTCCACACATCCCGTCGAAACCGGATCACCCCCATTGGGATAAAAACGGCGCATATTATATAATCAATGAACCATCAGGTCAAGTCGGCACTTTCGTTGATATTCGACAATCCAGTCGCATGTCCACCATTGCAGGATCATTGACCGAAATGAACCGCAGACAGTTCCAGCGCCTTGCCGATGGACTGATCCATGTCGTAATACCTGTATTCGCCAAGCCGTCCGCCGACGACAAGCCCATCAATCTTTGTCGCCTCCGCACGGTATTTCTCAAGCAGGGCCTGCGACTCGTGATTGTTCACCGGGTAATACGGTTCGTCACCCGACTTCCATGTACGGGGATATTCGCGCATGATAATGGTCTTGCAGCAGGACATGACAGCCTTGTCCTCAGGATGATAGTGCTTGAATTCATGTATGCGGGTGTAGGGAACATCCGCCTCGGTGTAGTTCACCACGCTAGTACCCTGGAAATCCACCATCTTGAGCGTTTCCTGCTCGAACGCCAGCGACCGCCACGGAAGTTCACCGTACCGATAACCGAAAAGACGGTCTATTGGACCGGAATAGAAGACCGGAACACCGAGATCGG
>SUVZ01000160.1 GCA_015061765.1 Lentisphaerota bacterium | reverse complement strand
GGTCTGCTGTTCAATCTGCACGTCGGCAACGGTTCTCCGGGCATTCACATACTGCATATTCATGCCTTCAACCAGATCGCCCACCGTAATGACGAATTCCGGATGCATTCTGTTCACCTTATCCAGCGCATTGGTGAACGCACCGCGATAATCGCCGCCCGTCCTGTCGGGCACGATGGCGAACTGGAAATCGTCGGGATCGTTCTGGAAGTTGAGGTGCGTCCACGGACGCGGCTCCGCTCCCTGCGCCACTGCTGAAAACAGGCAGGAAAAAACGCAGGCGGCGACAAACGCGGAATGCGTATCGCATCCGGTCTTTGACAATGCATCATTCTCTCCGACAACTCCGGCTGGCTTTGCTTGGCGCATCATTCCAATCTCCTTCAACAAGGAGACCCATTATAACACATCACATCCAGCCGACCCCGCCTTATTGCGAAACGGGGCCCCTTCACAATGGAGAAAATCCCGCGAGTGATGTAATGCCGCCACGGTTTCAGCCCATTCACTTTATCCAACGAATGGTGCGCACAAGCGTATGGCTTTCGCCCGGCTTGAGCGTATATGCCTTTTCCTTCTTCAACGTTCCGTTCTCTACGCAAATGAACCTGCGCCAATCATCCGGGCCGATAGGAGAAACATTTCCGGATAGATGTCTTTCAGAATTCGGACGCCATACATAATATCCATCGGCCCCCTTCTGCGTGAACACAAGCGTCCGGCCCTTCACAGTATCCATAAGCCGGCATGTTCTCCGTCATTGCGGAAGGAGAACAGGCGGCATACACATGCGATAAACCTTTTCTTCGTTTTCAAACGCGCGACAGCCCTATCGGGCTGCATTTATGGAGCGGAAGTTGCGGAAAAGACGGACCGACTTCGGATTCATCCGCCCCTTTTCGTTCACGCCGACGTTGACAGTCACTGCGGCACCGACAGACGTGAAATTGCGCACTACCGCCTCGAGTTCCTCGGGGGTGTAGGCCGGATCCGGGAACTCCCCACGTTCTTGCAGTTCCTTCATCCTGTTCTTGTCGAGCAGGTCCGGTCTCTTTGCCTTCATGTCATCAGACGCATGCCACGGAATCCAGGCGCCGTAGGCGTTCCAATAACCTTCGAGGGGGAAATGTGTATGGCACAGACCGCGCCCGCATCTTGCCAAAGGACCATCCGGCTTCCATACGGGATAGCGCTCGCCCGGCTCAAGTTTCAGTTTTCTTATGACGATTCCGCCATCCCTTATTGCATTGGCCTCGCCGGACAGATAGTCTCCGCCATACACACATTCGAGGTTGTTGGTGACTCCGTCTTTATCTATCGTCACGATACCGGAGTTGTATCCGACCACAGCATCCGGATTGCCCGCTCGCGCCGCTTCACGCCACAGATCCTGATGCAGTTTGCCCTGATCGTACCGTACCGGAGTTGCGCCATCGAAGAACCACCCGTCGCAGTAGCGGCCGAAGTTTTTCGACCACGTGGTTACAATCCTGGTCCAGTTCGTCTGGAAATATGCATTCTCCTTGTCGTCATAGCTCCAACGGAAAATCTGCATCATGGTCGGCTCAAGCATGTCGCATGGCAGATAGCAGATCAGTCGTTTCCCGCGCTTTTTCAGCTCCTGTCCGATTTCCTTCACAAGATCACGACGTGACGGCACACGATAGGCTCCGCACATTTTCGCCAGATCGTCGTTCGGGCTCGCATACGCCCCTTTACTCTGCCCCAGAGTGAAGAACAGCCAGTCCGCACCTGTCTCGTCGAAATCCTTCATAAACCCTTCAAGATCGAACGCTTCGACCGGTTCATCCACATGAGGCATGCGATCCGTCACATGGCACCGTGCATAGAGCCAGAATGCCATCACCCCGTAGCGTCCGCTCATCCACCGCGCCGGCGTATCAAGTTTCTGCGTCGCAACGGCGGAAAACGAAACGACCACCGCCAATGTCATCATCGTGAATTTCATCTGTTAATCCTTTCAGTGTAAGATTGCGTCTTATTCTTCGGATGTTCCCGGTACATGTTCCGGGACTACCGGCGCGACAATGCGTATCCCTCGCCATTTGCAGTACTGAGGCGTGTACAGATGCGTCCTGTGACTGCTTCTGATGCGCTCATAGTCATCGTCCCACGATCCTCCGCGAAGTACTCGGTGCGTCGGATATCCCGGATCGGGAGACGGCGGTCCTTGAGGATCGACCAGCACCGCACTGTCGGCATACGCGGAATTGTTGGTGCGAAAATAGTCGAGACACCACTCGTTTATGTTTCCCCCCATATCGTAGAGTCCCCACCGGTTTGGAGCAAGCAAGCCGACTTCATGGGGGGATTTTTCCGTCAACGCAGGATCGTCGCTCCAGTTCTGCCTGTTCCATGCACGTCCGCGCGATGCTTCCGCAGACACTTCATCACCCCACGGCGTAATAGTGTCAGTACCGGCACGATAAGCAAACTCCCACTGGGATTCAGTCGGAAGATCGAACACGAAGGAAGGCTGAAGCTGCCGCAACCGACCCAGAAAGCTGCCAGGATTGACATAACTGCTGCCGGGCCATACCGCATCCGCACCGCGTACGGAATGCGTTCCGTCGGCAAAGCCGCCCCAACTGATGTTGTGCACTGGCATTTTCCAGTGACGCGGATCAGACTTGTAATTGGATCCGCATACCTGAGACACGAAATAATACTGGCGTTCGGTTATCTGGAACACACTCATCCAATAATCCCTGGTGAACTGAACATAATGTGCGGATGCCGACTCTGGCGGCAAACCGGCATCCCACTTGCCACCTCCCATGCACCAGAGAACATTTGCCGCCGGAATCTTGCGCATGACAAGCTTTGAATGCTTGTATATCTCATTTGTGACGCCGCCCGGAACCGCCCCTTCATCAACATAGTAGAACACCGGAAGGTTAGGCCCAGCCAAATCTATCACCGCGTAGTCAGGAGGATTGTTCGTTGTCCATTCGCGCACCTCGACGGTCAGGTCGTCAACACGCGTATCGACGACATGCCCGTCCCATGTATGGTCCGGCCGCCAGTATATGCGATGGTTGCCGGGATTGACGATGCGGTTCACGTCGCCCCCAAGATCGGAAAAATTCCTTGTGCCGATCGAACACCCGTTCGTCTTGATGTCAACAGTCACAATCTTCGGCACGTCGCCGGACAGCGTGTAGCATACAACCGCTTCGCGGGTTGCCTCGTCAAAGGATATCTCCGGCTTCGCGAACGGCGTTTCATCCAATGGTTCATGGTGTACCTGCGCGATCGGACATGCCAATCTTACGCCACACCATCTGTTCCAACCAGTCTCACCTATCAACGATTCATGGACATATTCCGGACGCTGGCACGCATATCCGTCTGAATAACCGCCGCCTCTAACCTGACTGCGCGCACCATATGCGGAAATCTGAGCCTGAGCTCTTGATGGTCCGACCGGATCCACCTCGTAGGAACCGTCCGAGCTGACGGCTGTCGCAGGATCGACGGCGAAATCATGCACAATCTCATTCACATTGCCGCCCATGTCGTAAAGCCCCCACGCATTCGGGAGGCGCCCTCCAACCTTATGAGTGCGCCCCTTGTTGTCTTCATCAACGATCTCGTCAGTCTTTGAATTTGCGGCGAACCAGGCATATGGAGACATGGCATTGGATGTATCCGTATGCAGGACCATCATATCCGAGCTGCGCACCAGATCGACATCGCCGATAAGCGGCAGTACGGAACCGGCGCGCGCGGCGAACTCCCACTGTGCGGCTGTAGGCAGGTCAAAGCCCATTTCCCCGCCCGTTCGGCTTCTCATGACGCCTATCGGAGATGCGGGGTTTACAGATGCCACGGATGAGTTTCGACGATCTGTCCTGTAATCATACGTTTCGCATCTCCCTCTCATCGTCTGATACGATATCATCTCCACCGGGTGCATATTCCAATCATGGCAGGCCTTGAACGCCGAATATCCCGACACGTATGTCCCCATTAGAGACCTGTACTGTTCATGCGTCATTTCAAATACGGCAATGTAATAGTCATGCGTAAGAGTCACCGGATGCGGACGGCAGAGTCCAGGGTTCAGAGGCGAATCATTCAGCACCGCCCCCATGCGCCACAGGATGTTCGCCGCATCAATCCTCCGGAACAGCATCGAAGTCGTTTTATACACGTCGCCCTGCACTCCTCCAGGCACGGCATTTGAGGACACGTAGTAATTTACCGCACCGGTGGCGAGATTTACGGACATGTAAAGCGGCGGACGGGAAAGAGAGTGTGCCGTAAGCCGCATGGACGCATCTCCCGACTTGAATCTGCCACTCAACGCAGATGTCTGTTTCGGTTTCCACACAATCCGCCGCGAACCAGGCTCCACCCGACAATTGACGTCGCCCGTCATACCGGTCAGCTGGCTTTCAGCAACCTCAACCCCGTTCGTAAAAAGCGCGGCGGTCACAATCGCGGCCTCGTCCTCGAGGACATAGGAAACGACAACTGAATTCCCTGCTCTTTGAGAACAGACCACCGTCTGTTCGTCGATCTTTGGAAACGCCGCCTGCACCGTTCCGGCAATGCCAAGCAAAATGAATGTGACTCTTTTCATCTATCGCTCCGCTGACTTCGCTTTAAACTATCTCCACGGAAGTGGACACACCAAACGGTACCCGATCCACCGGTTGGACTCCTTGTATTCATGCACATTTGCACCCGTGACAGAATGGCTTCTCATGGATGATGTTGCATCGGAAAAACCGCCGCCTCGCCCTACACGCACACGCTCTCCGGTAGCGACGGTTACATTGCACTCCCCGGAGGAGGGCCCTTCAGGATCGGACACAGCCACTGTCGGAGCATTGCCGTAGAGTTCCTGATACACGCTGCCGAAACAGCAGTAGTCCAGACACTCCTCTATTATGTTGCCGTACATGTCGTACAGTCCCCATGGATTAGGAGGATAACTTCCGACTTCAACAGGATGACCCACCGCAGATGCACAGTTCGCCATTCCCTTTACCTTCGCATCGGACACGTCTGCGCCCCACCATACCTCTCCAGACGTACCGGCCCGCGCGGCGAACTCCCACTGGGCGGAAGTCGGCAAATCGAGCTCCAGCCCCGTCCATTTCCGGAATCCGTCAATCAGACAACCGTCTCCGACCGTGTGCCCGTCGGCAGGCCAATCCGCTCCGCCACGCATCGTCCGCCAGGAAATCCCCTCCAGCGGCAGAACCCAATAGTCATCCACCACATCCGAGAAAGTTGAGGCGGAGGTCTTGTTTATGCAATACGCCTGACGTAGCGTCAGTTGGTAGACGCACATGTAATAGTCCGACGACAGCTTCACATAATGGTCGTAGCCATAATTATAGTTCTCCTTCCCCATCCGCCATTCGACGCCTGCGGCAGGAATACGCCGCATCAAAAGTTTTGTCGTCTTGTACTGTCTGCTCCCGACCCCTCCCGGCACGTCGTTCGAGGTTGCATAGAACTGAAGAACATTCTTGACCATAAGGTCCACAACCATCCAGTCTGGCGGATTCGTCTTGGGCCAGACCGTCAGCTTGACACCCACTTCATCGGCGGCCATGACACGGGAATGATCGGGCGAACGATCCGGACGCCATGTTATCCGCCTTTCACCGGATGAAACCACCTTGTTGACGTCCCCACCGACCTCCACCACGCCAACCGAGACGCCGTTCGTCATGAAATCCGCCGTGACTATGGCATCCTCGCTGAGGTTGTAGGACACGACAATCCCCTCTGCCTCCGTTTTGAAAACCGATACGCCTGTCGCCAACGGCGCCGCTTTAGCCGCAGCAAGACCGGCAACCGCAATCAACCCGATAATTGATTTTTTTTTTCGCATGGGATTCCCCTTTGTCCAAACGGTTTCAACGCAAGATGATCCACAGCGGAATCGGCTCAAACGTCAGGGCGAAGTCGCACTTCTCCACAACCAGACGGCTACGAGCGTCAAAAAGATTTGAACCGGTCACCACCTGGACGGACTCCACCGCAACCGACGGACGCGCATCATGGGAATCCGCCATCACCGCAGACAATTCGACCTGACCGACAAACAGCCCTTCCCGTCCGGATATGTCATACTTCCAATCTATTCCGTGAACCGCCATGCCCAACATGATGGCGCACACAGACAGCAAAACATGAAAATGCATCACGGAACACCTCTCTTTTCAGTTCAACAATTAAGTCATTTCTACCTCGTGCCGCAAATGATATCAAAAACCATACAATGGAATCAATAATTCATTGCGACATATTCAACAAGAAAAATACGACATTTTCAACAAGATATCTGATATAATGCGCGCATGGAAAAACCATTGGATATAGCCGTTTCACTGAGGCTCGACATCATGCCCGGACGCGAGCAGCTCACCGGCATCCTTCGTTATGTCAAGGAACAGGGCCGGAACTGGAACCTGCGCCTTAAGACATGGAAGGAACTTGTCGATGACATATCCGACAACTGCATGAACGCAAGGGGATATATTCTCAGCGAGGTACCGCCTGACACCGTCTCGTCGTTTCTTTCCGCCAACTCGGTGCCGACTGTGACAATCGACACGCCTTCCGGTCTCTTCAAAAAAAGACGGTGCGGCATTACGGCCATAGAGCTCGACAATGCGAAGATCGGCCGCATGGGCGCCGAACATTTCTGCTCGATAGGACGGTACAGGACATTTGCATTCGTCTTGGACAGGGACTCCAGCCACTGGGCGGAAAGCCGGTGCCGTGCATTCGTTGAATATGTGACCGAGAACGGCATACCATGTCAGGTCTACAATGAAGACAATGATGCCGCAATGCCTGAATGGCTTGCACGGATTCCGAAGCCGCTCGGCATCATGGTGGCATGTGACAGGCGGATGGTCAACGTGCTGGAAGCCTGCCGGGAAGCTCGTCTCGAAATCCCTGAACAGGTGGCGCTTCTTGGCGTGGACAACGAAAGCATGTACTGCAACTTCACCCAACCCTCCCTCTCGAGCATCGACCCAGGCCTCGAAGAGGAAGGATACCGAGCGGCCGCAGAGCTGGACTCTCTGATAAGCGCACGCCGCTCCCGTCCTTGCAGACATCTCTTTCTGCCTCCGCTTCGTGTCGTCGAGCGGGAATCTACAGCTGTGCTGCTGCCGACGGCAGCACTCATAAGCAAGGCGACCGCCTTCATAAACGGAAACGCCGCCAAAGGCATCAAGGTTTCAGACGTTGTGCGTGAGATAAGAGTATCGCGCAGTCTGGCCGAACTCCGGTTCAGGCAGATACAGGGCGAGTCCATCCGTTCCGCAATAGAAAAACGCAGACTGTCCTTGGCAAAACGATTGGTCGAAACCACCGACTGCCGCATTTCGGAAATTGTGAATTCCTGTGGATTCACAAACCGAAGACAGCTGGAACGAAGTTTCCTGAAGCATTTTGGAGAACCGATCCGCTCCTGGAGAAAGAAAAAACGACAGCAACATGTCTGAAGATTCAGACAAGCTCGCCGATGAAATCGTAGCCCTGTACCTTCAACGCAGGCAGCTCAAGACCAACCATGGACTTCGTCTTCCTGTCCCGGATACGCTTCTGCTCCGCAATGATCTTGAGTGCACGCGACTGCGCCACCTTCATCGGCGGACGCCCCGTCGTGGCACCGGCGGCTCACCTTGCCGACGACCGTTTAGCGAGACAATCTTCCCCGGCGGAAGTCTGTCCACTTACCATAAATCTCAAATAAGGCCCTACGTTATGCAGCGAACTCGATCAGTCGGCATTGACTACTGACGCAAGCCATATTTCGGCAAGTGCCGGCCAGCAATCCGTCGGATTTCCGCGTTCTCGCATGCCATATCCATGACCGCCCTTCGAGAACAGGTGCATCTCCGCCTTCACGCCTGCA
>SUVZ01000159.1 GCA_015061765.1 Lentisphaerota bacterium | reverse complement strand
CCTGCTTCCGAGGTTACACCGGAGCAACGCTCGAAATGCAAGATGGTGAACTTCGGTATCATCTACGGCATATCGGCGTTCGGTCTTGCTCAGAGGCTCAAGATAACGCGCACAGAGGCGGCTGAGCTTATCGACACGTACTTCAAGCTCTATCCCGCCGTCCGCAAATACATGGATGATGCCATTGCCAAGGCGCGTGAGACGGGCTATGCAGTTACGCTGCTTGGACGCCGCCGCACGCTGCGCGACATAAAGTCCCGCAATGCCACCGCACGTATGGCCGCAGAGCGCGACGCGATCAACACTCCGGTGCAGGGAACCGCTGCGGACATGATCAAGCTCGCCATGGTGCGCGTGTCACGTGCGCTCAAGGAAGCGGGTTTGAAGGCGAAGATGGTGCTGCAGATCCATGACGAACTACTCTTCGATGTCCCGAAGGATGAAGTCGAGCAGGTCAAGGAGATTGCGGTGCGCGAAATGACAGGCGCCATGCAGCTTGACGTTCCGCTTGAAGTCTCCGTAGGAGTAGGCTCGAACTGGCTCGAAGCGCACTGATCGGCTCAAGGATGCCTGAATGCAGACTGTTCTGTTCTTCATTTCGTCTACACGTCACACCTGCAGCAACAGGTTGGAGGGCATCTGCCGATATGCGCGTACTCAAGGCTGGTATGTGCAGGTTGTGGAGAGGGCGTTCCACAAGGTGGATGTTGCGAGACAGCTGGAGTTCTGGCGTCCGATCGGCATAATTGCAGAGTGCGGCAGCGGCGCTGAAGAGCTGACTCCGGCGGCATTCGGCGACATACCCGCCGTATATTTCGATGCTGATATGTCGAAGCGCGGGCGGGGCTATTACGTGGGGCTGGACTGCCGGAGCGTCGGGAGGCTCGTATGCGAGCATCTGATGTCGTTGGATATGCCCAATTACGCATACGCATCGTTCCGTCTGCCGATGTTTTGGGATTTCGAAAGGCGCGATACCTTCGTGTAGGGCTTGGCCGACGCCGGACGGAAATGCCATGTGTTCAATCCCGGTTGCGAACAGCGACCTCATGTACGTCAGAAGGAGTTGGCGGAATGGATACGCAATCTTCCGCGTCCGTGCGGCATTTTCGCGGCTAACGACTATGTGGGCGAAGAGATAATCAACATCTGCAACAGGTTGGATATTTCCGTTCCGGATGAGATTGCCGTTCTTGGTGTAGATAACGACGAATCGGTTTGCGAGAACGTTTCACCGACGCTTTCTTCCCTGATGCCTGATTTTGAGGATGGCGGTTATCAGGCGGCAAGACTACTTGCGCAGGCTATTGCAGATTCAAAGTCTAAACCTGTGTCCTATCTTTATCCTGTCCAGAGAGTGGTTACGCGTCAGTCAACGCGGCGCATTATCTGCAACCGCAGTCGCATTGCAGATGCGCTGGAGATGATAAGGAAAATGGCGTGCAGCGGAATTACGTCTGCAGATGTTGTGGATTTCATCGGCGAGCCACGCCGCACCGCTGAGATGCATTTCCGGGAAGTTACAGGACGGAGCATTCACGAGGAGATTGATGAAGTGCGCTTTGTGAAGGTCTTCGAGCTGCTGCGCAATCCTCGCCAGTCTCTTGATGCGATTCCCGATCTCTGCGGGTTCAAGACTGGCGTTGCGCTCCGTAAGGCTTTCTCCCTCCGCACCGGAATGTCCATGCGCGACTGGCGAAAGTGCCATTCGTAAAATCGTCCTGCGCAAAAGTAGCGGTATTTGACGATTCGATAATTACGTAGGATTATTGTAGATGTCGTATAATGCCACGAAACAAAAGTCATATAAGGGAGAAACAGATGGAATCAATTATGGCAAAGGTTTCCGCTTTTGCGGCGATCGCATTGGTGATATCCATTGCGAACGGGGAAACGTGTCAATCAATCGGAGTCACTGATTGCAAATCGCCTGCTGCTGAGCCGGTGAAAGTCATTTTTGACACGGACATGTATTCAGATTGGGATGATGCCGGTGCGCTTGCCTGTTTGCATGCTTTGGCTGATGTTGGTGAATGTGAGATTCTCGCTACCATTGCTAACACGTGTGATTGCATGAGCGTAGCCATGTGTGAAATCGTCAACTCGTATTATGGGAGGCCTCACATTCCGGTGGCTTGTGCCAGAAAAGGCGGCAAGAAAAATGGACGCCATTCACATATTAAATGTTATGGAGCAACGGTTGAGAGATACCTGAAATTGGTCAAACACCGTAATTCGTGCGATGCTCCAGATGCAGTGGAGACTTATCGGCGGATTCTATCCGCACAGCCCGACAGGAGTGTGGTTGTTTGCTCAGTCGGTTTTCTAAACAATCTTCGTTATCTGCTAGAATCGTTGCCGGATGGGATTTCGAAGTTGAGCGGGAAAGCGCTTGTGGCAAAGAAAGTTAAACTATGGGTTGCGATGGCCTGCAAGTATCCTGATGGAAAGGAATTCAATTCGGTGAATGATCCTGAAGCTTCGCGCATTGCGCTCTCTGATTGGCCGACACCTGTCATATTCACTGACTTTGAATACGGAAGAGATTGCTTTACCGGAAGGGTCCTTGCAGAATCAGGTATCAAGGGCAATCCAGTCGCGGATGTGTTCGCGCAAAACCTTCCTTCGCGTGATGAGATCCGCAAAGATCCAGCAAGACATCTTCGTGGATGCAATGGTATGGGAGGGCGCGGTTCATGGGATGAGACGGCTGTGCTTATTGCGGTGCGGGGCACGGATCCCTATTTTAACGTAAGTCGTGGTGCATATCGCATGGTTGGTACGGACGGCACTAACGAATGGGTGCCTGACGAGGAGAATGGACCTCATCTGCGCATCACCGAGCGGATGCCAAAGAGAGAAGTCGCCCGTGTCATCGACGAATTGATGATTCGTAAGCCAGTGAAAGGAAGCAACAGATGAAAACAACGAATAGAAAGAGTGCTTTGAAAGGTAAGATAACCGCATTGTTTGCGGCTGTGATGATTTCCTTTGCGTTGCATGGCTCGACAAGTGTCTTTAATGATGCAGTATACTGGTTTCGTGGCGGAATGGATAGAAACGGAAACCATGTAATGGAAAACGGTGAAGCCTTCGATGAGCTCCATGCCAATGACGGCAACCATGCCAACCATACTAGGATGGCGGTAAAAGGCTGGACGGAAAACTGTCAGTTTGTTACGGAGGATGTCGTTCTACCGGCATTCGGAGTAGATGCTCCAAGGCCTCTGCAGTATCTTCGAATAAACAACGATGTCACTCAAGAGGTCGTTACCGAGAGTGGCACCGTTACGAATGCATTCCCTTTTACGATGAATCCGCATGGCATATTCAACGCCTATAACATATCGAATAAATACTCTGTAGTCCTTCGTTTGCGCCTTGAATCCGATCCGTCACGTACGGAATATTTCTTCCGAGTCGCCTATTCATCGACCAATCCCGGTCTCTTGATCAGTTTCCAGCCCGATTCTACGTGGGTCAAATCTTCCTCGAAGTATGTGCAGGCGTTTCGCTGGAGAAGAAATGCTGATGGTACTGTTTCTGCAAATACGGCGGAAGGTGCTAGTTTCAATCAGATTCCCGCTAGCGGGGAGTCTGGTCTCTGGGCTCCGACCAACAAATGGTTTGACATGAGCATTGTTGTTGGAGAAGGGAAACTTCGCATTGGAATTGCAGTTCCTGATAAACCTAATGCGTCAAATCATCAGACAATAAACTTCAGGGAGACGGATATGATAACCGAAGGTAACATCCTGAACCCTACGACGTATATGCTTTTTGCTGAGCAGTATAAAGGATACAATGCTGTTGCCGCAGAGGAAAATACGTATACAAAAGATTGCTTCAGGGGTAGCGTTCAGCAGATCGCAATTTGGGATCGTATGCTTAGTGACGAAGAGGTGATGGAGGCGTTCGGCATGCCGAGGCCTGCAATCTTCAGGGTCGGCCTTTCAAACGGTTCGTCCAGTGAGTTCGGCGGAACCCGTTCTGGTTCAGCTCAGACCATTGATGGTCTTGATCTATGGAGGAATGTTTCGAATACAATGGTACCGGATGATACGTGGACTGTCAATTTCAATGCTATGCGCGATGAATCTGGATTGCCTCAGATATTCTCCATGCACGCTTTGCCTGGTTCTTCGTCTGCAGATATTTCAGTTTCTCTGAACGGTACTTCGCTTGGGAAAAGAAGGGTCATTCCCAGGGCACGTGTATTCTGGCCTGTGCCTGAGAATGTAATAGTTTCCGGTCCCAATACATTGACAATACATCGCAACGGCGGCACCGGCGATTTTCTCCTCGACTCGATGGAACTGGGCGGCTCGTTTGGCGTAGGAGTCATTAATAATGCGAACAGCGAGCTGTTGGCTGCAGGAAGATTGCGCTTCGGCACTTCTACGGCAAGTCCCAACCCGTTGCACTGGCATAGCACACTCCTTACGTATACAGTAAAGACGAATAATATGTCATTTTGGATTGATCCAGACTTGTACGACCGAATAGCGCTCGATTTTACGACTAGCGTACGTTGTTTCAATCGGGGCGGCAATTATGTAAAGACAGGAAATGAGACATTTCGGCTTTTCGTCAACGGAGCGGAGAAGTGGCTTTTTGACCAATCGGCTCTTGATGTCTATACAGCAAAGACGATTTCCTTTGCGCCGGGAGAATTGAATCCAGGGTGGAACACAATGCGGTTCTCCACAGAAGACAAGGACAATTGTTTTTGGGCTTTTGACTACTACAGGCTAAAGGCGACGCTGCCGCGAGGTTTTAGTATTCCGCCTATGGGCCTTCGCATTATATGCAGGTGATCTGGATTTGTTGGGAGATCCAGAGAAATTCATTTTCGTGTGTTGAGGATGCATAGATATGATATTTTCCTTGTTTGCCGCTTCAATTACCCTGAATCCTTATGGCGCCTGTGCGCATATAACCCGTCACGAGCCGCCTGCGCAGACGTGCGCTATGATGCGACAGGCCGGTATGGGCTGGGTGCGCAGCGACTTCGATTGGTACCGTTTTGAGAGAAAGAAGGGCGAGTGGAACTTTGCGCACTTCGACAATGTCATTGCTGAGTGCGAGGCAAGGGGAATGCAGATTCTGCCAGTTCTCGGTAATTCTGTGCGTTGGGCGCATCCTGCGCACGAACATCTGGATGAGTGGGCGGGATTTGTACAGATGGTCGTTACTCGTTACGGCAAACGTCTGCCAGTGGTGGAGGTATGGAACGAACCGAATCTCAGTGGTTTTTGGAAAGATCCCAACCCGACAAACTATCTCGCCTTGTTGCGTCGCACGCACGAGACGGTGAAGTCTGTTGATCCGTCGATCCGTGTGGCGTTCGGCGGTACGTCAGGTGTGCCGTTTGCCTTCATTGAGGAGATATACAAGCTTGGCGGTGCGAAGTGGTTCGACATAATGAACATCCATCCGTATACGGAGCCTGACCGTCCAGAAGGGGATATGGACGTTAAGATCGAGAGGTTGCGAGAGTTGATGGCGAAGTATGGCGATGCCAAAAAACCGATTTGGATAACTGAGATTGGGTGGCCTACGCATCGTATGGGGATATCCCATAATGGCCTCTTTCAGGCTGGGTTGGAGGTGGCTCGGCCAAATATAAATGCATGGCGGATGCTGTATGTGCCTGCTCGTACGGACGAGGAGGGTGATGTGGATGAGACCGTACGCTTGATGATGCTTGATGCCTTGCCTAAAGGGTCTAGTGTGGAAATATGCCGACCTGTTGATCTTTCAAAGCGCCTTGCTAGGGGTGATGTTGATGGGGTAGTCTATCCGTTCACCGAGGATTATGCGGTTGATTCGTTCGATGCAGTCTGTGCATTTGTGAAGTCGGGAGGCGTATTGGTGGACTTCGGGGGATTTCCGATGTCATACGCCTATCGGATGGATACTGACGGTAGGTTGCACTTGGACAAGAAGGCTAAGCCCATGCAAGACCGGCGGCGCTTGCGTATTGATTCGGTGGCATGGTGGATGGATAAGCGTTATCCAGAGGCATTGCCTGTTCATCCTACGGCGGCGGTGCGAGGTGTGAAGGAACCATCTGAAGGCTTTAAGGGACAGAGGTTCTTTACCGGACGCATGCTTAAGTCCGGTGATGAATTTGTGCCGCTCCTCTCCGCATCGACGAACGGCATCGATACTGTTGCCGCTGCCGTATATAGGTTCAACAGCGATATGAAGGGTGCGTTGGTCGTGAGCGGACTCTACTCTGTGCGAGGACTTCGCGGTACTTGCAGTGAGGATCGACAGGCGCGGATGATGGCACGTGCGCTCGGCATTGCATTTGCGGAAGGTATAGAGAACTTCTTCTGGTATGAGTTCCGTCAGCCTGACCGTAAACCCTTTGACCCTGAATCATATTTCGGCATGGTGCATGACAATTTCGCTCCGAAGCCAGCCTATGGAGCGTATATGACGTTCATCGATGTGCGGCCTGCCGGATCTATTCAGAATTCTGCCGCCTGGCGGTCTGAAGATGGAACAATATATTTTCCTCAATGGACACGTCCAGACGGGCGGAAGGCGGGGATGGTTTGGACGACACGAGCCGCGCATGAACGGAAGATGACTTTTACTTCGTCCGGCATGACCTTCCTTGATGTATCCGGTGCACGTGTGCGTCCCGAGTGTGAAGGTAATGCCTATAAGTTAGTTCTCTCTGGCTCGCCAATCTATTTCATTGGTGGAGAGATTGAGAAAACATCAAACAGGAAGGATGGTCAGCAATGGTAAATCGCAGAGATTTTCTGATGGGAACAACGTGTTTTGGCGCATCGATTGCCGCAACAAAAGTGAAGGGGGAGAGCATTGCCGGAAAGCCGACGGCATTCTGCAAAGATCTCGGAAAGGCGAAGGTGCTGCCGCCAGGCAGGTATGATGAACATATCCACGTATATGAGGATACTGAGCCTAAACCTGAAGCGTTCGCAGCACGTATGGCTGAGGCTGGCATGGCAGGAGGATGCGTCTTTTCACGCGAGCAGGCTCCCTCTGCGCGTCTCGGCAGGTCTACCCGTCTTACGCCTGAGCAGATTGTGGATAATGTGATTGCATGGTGTTCGGCGTCGCCTACGCTGTATCCGTTCTATAGAATCGACCCGTCCCGTCATGACGCGGTTGAACTCGTGGACATGGCAGTGGAGAAGGGTATTTACGGTTTCAAGGTGATTCGTAACAACGGCATGCCGGCAGATGGTGCGGCTCTTGATGCATATCGTCGTATGGCGCATTACGGAAAGCCACTTACGTTCCATTCCGGGATATTGTATGATGGCCTTCCTTCAAGCGAGTATTTCCGTCCAATTGCATTTGAATCCATGCTCCGTGTACCGCGTTTGCGGTTCTGTCTGGCGCACATCTCATGGCCGTGGTGCGACGAGTGTATGGCAGTGTTCGGTAAGATGCGCGATTCCGGAAGCAGACTGAGAGATCCTCGTACGGGTAAGAAAAATCCGAATGTTCCTACGATGTTCATAGATACGGCGCCAGGTCCGAAAGAGATTTGGCGGCGAGAAGCGTTTCAGAAGATCTACATGACGCAGTTCAAGAAGCCAATCAAGGACAGGCTCATGTTCGGTACTGACGGAAATGTCCACAACTATCGGGTGGAGCATTGCCGCCGCTATCAGGATTTCGATGATCAGGTCTTCCGTCAAATGGAATTGACAGGAGAGGCGATGGATTCCTGCTACCGCAAGTCGCTTGAAACCTCCCTTTTTGAAATGGGAAATTGACGGAAGAATGTGAATAAGCCAGCCGTGTTGAGGGGTGCCTTAGCTCGGCAACGCTTCCAAGATTGAAACGCCTGCGCTGCAGCCAATGCGGTTTGCGCCGGCCTCTATCATCTTCATCGCGTCTTCAAGCGTACGGATTCCGCCAGCGGCCTTTACGCCCA
>SUVZ01000158.1 GCA_015061765.1 Lentisphaerota bacterium | reverse complement strand
GACAGCGGCAGGCATGCCCATGCCGTGACGGCCGGAAGCGAACGTCGTCGTCCAGCGGAGCGCGAGCGAAAGCTGACGGTTGGGGGCGATCGGCACAGGAACCGGATAGGTCGTGCCGCCGACGCGACGCGTCTTTACCTCAACCTGCGGCTTCATCTGATCGATGGCGGCGGTGAGGACCTCGAGAGCATCGGTGTACTGCTTCTCGTCCTTGACAAACTTCTCAGGGTTCTTCTCAAGCGCTTCCTTGAGCTTGTCGATGGCACCATAGACAATCTTCTCTGCGGTCGTCTTCTTGCCATCCTTCATCACCACACGGATCATGTGGGCAACGAGCTCCGAATTGTACTTCGGATCGAGGGTTACGCGCTTTTCAATCTTCTTAGCTCTGCGGGACATGGTTTACTTACCTTCTTCCTTCTTCTGGCGCTTCATACCGTACTTGGAGCGGCTGCGATTACGACCGTTCACGCCGAGAGAGTCAAGCTTACCGCGGATGATGTGGTAACGGACACCAGGAAGGTCCTTCACACGGCCGCCGCGAACGAGCACAACGGAGTGTTCCTGCAGATTGTGACCTTCACCAGGGATGTATGCCGTAACTTCGGTACCGGTCGTAAGGCGCACACGGGCAACCTTGCGGAGAGCCGAGTTAGGCTTCTTGGGCGTCATCGTCTTCACGACGAGACACACACCACGGCGCTGAGGGCACTCCTTCAGAGCCGGGGACTTCGAATGCTTTGCAAGCGGCTGGCGCCCCTTGCGAATCAACTGATTGATTGTCGGCATTTAGCTCAATTTCCTTTTGGTTCGAAAAAACGGAGTTGTAATATACCAAAAATTGCCTTTCTGCGCAAGTCCCGATTTTATCATAAAAATAAAAGCGAAAATTAAGCTCGTTTCATATGAACTCTGGCACGTCCGGCGCCTTGAGATCAAAGGCTGACAACACGAGTTTCCCAAGGGGATCATCTCTGCGCAGGTCATCATCGGCATGTTCATCAAAGACCTCAAGACCCGTCAGCTGTCGCTCAGTGACGGTAAGGGCCGGACCAAGCATCTCTCCGCCCTTCAGTTGAGCAGACTTGTCCGAAACAATCTCATGCGCATCTGCAAACCTTGCATCCACAGCACGATTGGCATTTAAGGCAGTGTTCAAATCGATGTCCATAGTTCCCCTCCGAATACAGTACACCACACGGCGCAAAAGGTTACAGGTGCTTCTTAAAATTCATCGTGCATGCAAATGGACGTAAATTCATCCGCGCACGGCAAGTGTGAACACTCCGATTACCTTCGCTTCTCCTGGGCGTTTAAGCGGGACTTCAACAAACACCTCGTCGTCGTCGGACGGAAGGGAAGGGAAATCGACGACACCCTGTGCAATTGCCTCCGGCGCATCCTTTTCGCCAACCATTGCGGAAAGAGCATCCATAGGGGCCGAGGCGATGTCCGCATATCCCACCATAGCCTTCTCCATGAAGTCCGCACCCATCCTCAACGCATATTTCGCGGTAAGACGCGCAAACCTCTTCAGCTTCTGCACCGTCACCGGCTCGGTGATCGAAACGGCGAAAGCCGTGCGTCCATCGACATCCTCGCGGAACACGACACGCTTCGCCCATTCTTCAGTGGAGAAATCCACTTTCCCCTTGCGGAATGTGGCCTCCCGCGCCGCAGACTTGCGGGCTATGCCGGCCCTGGGCCATATCATGTCCACACAGACAAGATTGCGGCTTCTGAGCAGTTTGCGCTCCGGCAGAGACGCAAGCTCCGCCCTTACAAGAGAGACCTCAAGCATCTTCTTCACTCGTTTCGCCATATTGCATTTCTCCTTGTGTTAAGATTGTATTCCAAACTCCTGAAAGTGCGCTTCACCTTGTCTTCGAGCATGGCAACAGTCCTATCTGACCAAAAGGCGGATGACAAATGCCATCCGCCCTTTTCTGCAAACAACTGCCGGCGACCGTCTTTAGCGGCAGAGGGTGTAGAGAACGCCGGCCACGACGGCGGAACCGATGACACCCGAGACGTTCGGGCCCATGGCCTGCATGAGGACGAAGTTCGTGGGATCGTTCTCGAGCGCGACCTTGTTCGACACGCGGGCCGCCATCGGAACGGCGGAGACGCCGGCGGAACCGATCAGCGGATTGACCTTCTGCTTCGAGAAGAGGTTCATGATCTTGGCCATGATCACACCGGCTGCCGTGCCCACGCAGAACGCGCAGAGACCGAGCGCGAGAATCGCAAGCGTCGTGCCGGAGAGGAACTTCTCGCAGGCAAGCTTCGATCCGACGGAGAGACCAAGCATGATCGTTACGATGTTGATGAGCGCATTGGACATCGTGTCGGCGATGCGGCCGACCGATGGACCGACCTCCTTGGCGAGGTTGCCGAGCATGAGAGCGCCGATAAGCGGCACTGCGGACGGCAGAAGCAACGCGCAGAGGAGAAGCACCACAAGCGGGAAGCATATCTTCTCGATCTTCTTGACCTCACGGAGCATGGGCATCTTGATGAGACGCTCTTCCTTGGTGGTGAGGGCGTTCATGATCGGCGGCTGAATGATCGGCACGAGAGCCATGTAGGAATACGCCGCGACCGCGATTGCGCCGAGAAGATCCGGGGCGAGACGGGACGTCAGCCAGATGGCGGTAGGACCGTCAGCGCCGCCGATGATGCCGATGGAAGCGGCAGCCTTGAGAGGATCGACGCCAGGACCAAAGAAGTCCACACCGAAGATCGAAGCGCAGGCAAGAGAACCGAAAAGCGCGAAGAAGATGCCGAACTGCGCGGCGCCGCCGAGAAGAGCGGCCTTAGGGTTGGCGATCAACGGAGCAAAGTCTGTCATTGCGCCCACGCCCATGAAGATCATGATCGGGAACACGCCCGTGTCGATGCCGAAGCGGAAGAAGTAGTAGAGGAATCCGCCCGGCTCGACAATGCCGCCGGACATGACAGGCAGCCCGCTCTCAAGGAAGGAAATCGCGCCGCTGTGCATCATTGCCGGCATCGTCACGCCGGAAAGCGGGCAATTGGCGAGAAGTCCGCCGAATCCGATCGGAAGAAGAAGCAACGGTTCGAAGCCCTTCACGATAGCGAGATACATGAGAATGAGGCACACGGGAATCATGATGAGCTGCCCGACGCCGTAAGGCATGTTGAAGAGCGTCTTCACCTCGTGCCCCTTGACGAAGCTGCCAAAGTCATCGAAGTAACCGCCGACCCACTTGCCTTCCTTGTTCCAATAGCCGTTGCGGTTCGCACCGACGTTGTCACCGGTACGCGGTCTGGAAAAATCGGGCATGGGAGCACGATCCGCAACATCGAAGTTTCCGGTGATGTAGGCCGGAGCATCCTTCTTCATGAAAGCCATGAAGCCCGTGTCTCCCGAAAGGTCCTTAACCTTCCCGAGCGTCTTCTGCCAAGCCGCACCTTCCGCCTGCGCGAAGAACGCACCGCAGAGGGCGAGCATCATGATAATTGCACGTTTCATCTAAAACTCCTTTTATCGCCAGTGGATAGCCGCCGTATTTCAACCAACGGCTAACCACCAACGACTGACAACTGGTTATCCTATGACAGCGAGAACATCGCCGGTGGCGACCTTGTCCGTCTGCGAGACGAGAACGGTCACCGTGCCGTCGCAGGGAGCGGTGACGGGCGTTTCCATCTTCATCACGTCCATGACGAGGAGTTCATCACCCTTCGCGACACTCTGGCCGTTCTGCGCGGTGACGCGGAGAACCATGCCCGGAACCGGAGCCTTGACCTCCTGTCCACCCGCGGGGGCAGCAGCGGCGGCGGGCGCAGCCTTGAGACCGGCCTCGGCCTTGAAATCGACGGCCTTGCCGTTCACGACAGCCTTGCCGTCGCCCTTGATCTCTACGCCGTAGGCCTTGCCGTTGATCGTGACGGTTACAGGTCCGCCCTTGCCGGCGGCAGGTTTCTCGTCCTCTGCGAAGCGGCAACCCATCGGACCCTTGCCCTGAAGGAAGAGAATGCCCTTCTCAAGACAGCTTGCGGAAATGAACACGTTCTCGTCGGTGATCGGGAGACCGGCCTCGGCGAGACGGGCTTCGGCGGCCTTGCGGCCCTTCTTGGGATCGGCATCGTTGATCTCGAGAACCGTCTTGGTAGTGGGCTCGAGCTTCATGAACTCGGCGGCCTTCTTGACGATCTCCGGATCGGGGGCGACCGGCGTCTTGCCGAAGTAGCCGAGAACCATCTTGGCGTAGCCGGGGGCGAACTTGTTGAACTTGCCGAACATGACGTTCTGGATGGCCTGCTGGGCATAGAACTGCGAAACGGGCGTGACGGACGTGCCGAAGCCGCCAAGGCGGACGCAGTCGTACATCTCCGCGATCATGTCGTCGTACTTGTCCATCATGTTGTTGTCGCGGAGCATCTGCGTGTTGGCCGTCAAGGCGCCGCCCGGCATCGGGCTCCACACGATCTGCGGGTTCACGTTCATCGCTTCCGGCGGGAGGAAGTACTTCTTCATCGCGTTCTTGAAGCTGTCCTCGGCCTTCTTGATCTTGTTGATGTCGAAGTCGAAGCCGAAATCGGGATCGCCGTCAAGGCAGTGCCACATCGTGATGATGTCGGGCTGGCAGGTGCCGCCGCTCATCGGGGCCATGGAGAGGTCGAGACCGTCCGCACCGCCCTTGAGGGCCGCGAGGTAGCAGCTGATTCCGTTTCCGGCGGTCTCGTGGCTGTGGAACTGGATGTGGACCTTGTCGCCGAGAAGTTTACGGGCCGCCTGCATCGTCTCGAACACGGTGCGGGGCGTGGAGGTGCCGGATGCGTCCTTGAAGCAGACGCGGTCGAAGGGGATGCCGGCATCCATGATCTTTTTCAGGCGGTCACGATAGAACTCTGCGCAGTGCGTACCCTGCGTGTCGATTCCCGGGGGAAGACCCATCATCGTGACGACGACTTCGTGGTTGAGACCCGCATCGTGGATGCACTGGCCGGACCATTTGAGGTTGTCCACGTCGTTGAGGGCGTCAAAGTTGCGTATGGAACTCATTCCATGCTTCTTGAACATGTCGGCATGGAGCTTGATCATGTCGGAGCTCTGGGAGTCGAGTCCGACGACGTTCACGCCGCGGGAAAGGGTCTGCAGATCGGCCTCGGGAGCGGCCTTGCGGAATGCGTCCATGACGTCGAACGCATCTTCCTGGCAGTAGAAATAGCAGCTCTGGAATCGGGCTCCGCCGCCAGCCTCGAACCAGCGGACGCCGGCATCGTAGCACTCCTCCACACAAGGGAGGAAGTCCTTGGAGAGAACGCGCGCACCGACCACGGACTGGAAACCGTCACGGAACGCTGTAAGCATGTACTTTACTGTTTTCTTGGCCATTTTCGTTTTTCCTTGTTAAATGTCATTGGTGAAATCGAGGAACCCATCAGCCCATCGCGACGGCGATTGCAAGGGCGATGTTCTCATCGTCGTTTGCGACGACCGCCTTGGGTGCCTTCTTCGGCGCATCTTGAGGTAGTATGTGATCAAATTTCGCGACAAAAGCCGATGAATATTTGGCCGTCGCAACAAGAATCACAAGGAACAGGTATACGATGCCCATTCCTGCGATCATCAGAACTAATCCTTGACCTAACAGATCCATTTGCATTCTCCTTTGGAAAAATTTTCGGAAAGTATATCAAAACACCGTTCCCCTTTCAAGAACCATGTCGGCAACCGGGGTCTCGCATCCCCCCGACTCAGGCTTTACGGTTCACCTTGTCCTTGCCGGGTTTGCTTTCGTGGACCTTCGACTCGATAGGCCTGCCGCAAGCGCCGAAACAGTTCCGGGGATATACGCGGAAACGGTACTTGCCTCTTTCCGGCAGATCCATCGCGTTGAAGGCGAAACTCTGCGACGCGGGCTCCTCTCGCTCAAGCTTGTAGAATGCCGGTGCAAGAAAGCGTCTTACGACAGGTACAGTGCCGTCCTCCATCTCCACACGCACTTCATAGTCGTAAACGCGACCCTTCAAGGCCTTCGCAGACGGGAAATCAAGCATCATCATGATCGCCCAATGGCCGTCGCGGTCCTCTGTATTGGCCACACGCGTACTAACCGCCGCGCCGGCGGGGAACTGCGGAACCGGGGTGCGCTTCGAACTGTTCTCAAACGCATACGGCTTCGACATAGCCGTGGGCGGCGTCACGATCCACGCAGGGGCGGCCTCGACTCCTGCGGCAAAGTCACGGCGCTCGATCTCCATGCGGTCGTCGAAGACGGACACCACATATCCTTGGGCGCGCTCGAGGTTTGGACGTGCCGGAAGCTTGTGCATTGAAGTCGTGGGATTGCCCTTGCGGGAGTCTCCACCGTTCTCGTAGCCCGCCGGAATGGACGTATACGAAAGCGAAGGAACCGCCACGGCGGTGTATTCGCCTTGCCAGATGGAACGCTCGTCGTTGAGTGTCCAATGGCAGTGTCCGGAGAACGCCACGGCGTTCGGCATCGACTTCAGCGCCTTGACGGCCGGAGCGTTGGGCTTCGAGCAGGATGTGGTTCCGCCAAGCGGATAGTGGGTGAAGAAGAAGAAGAAAGGCTTCTTCGGGTCGAGCGTCTTTCCGTTCTCGGCGAACCATTCGTCCGCGGCTACGTTCCAGGGCTTGCCCTCCTTCCATTCGGCGCTGATGAAATCGTATCCCTTCACGGTACGGCGGCGAACGGCGGCAAACGGCTCGTTGAACGCCTCCTCCCAGCACTTCTTCATGCCGAAATTCACGAGAGCCTCATCCTCGGAATAGCCCTGCACGTGCATGTCGAGCGTCATGTCGCCGTACCAGTAGCCGTCGTAGTCGTGGTTGCCGGTGCAGAAGAGCTTCTCGACCTTGCGCCCGTCCGGCGCCATGTCGCCCGGAAATACGGAATACCACGCATCGGCCAGATACCTGTAGCTGCTCTTGAGTCCCCAGTCCGTGAGGTCTCCCGCAACCATGACGGCATCGACTTTGCGGTCGCGGAAATACTTGAGCGTCCTTATGAACATCTCCGCCGACTCGGGCGTGGTGATGTGAACATCGCTTATCACGCCGAAAACGATATTCGGCCGCGGACCGCACACACCGAGGGAACGGCATCCGCCTGCCCCCATCAGAGCAATCGCGCCACCAAGAAAATTTCTCCTGCTTAACTGAATCATTGTTTTACTCCCATTTGCTGTTTTAGACTGATCGGATAAATTCATCGAGAAGCGACGCCATCATCGGCTTCGCGGCCTTGGACGCCGCCATGACCTCCTCGTGCGCAAGCGGCGCCGAAGATATGCCGGCGGCATAGTTCGAGACCAGCGACAGCCCCGCCACCTTCATTCCGCACGCCTTGGCGAACACCGCCTCCGGGACGGTGCTCATGCCAACGATGTCCGCCCCCATGTGGCCATAGGCATGCACCTCCGCAGGCGTTTCATAGACGGGGCCGCTCGTGAATGCATACACCCCCTCCATCACGCGCAGATCAAGACGGCGAGCGGCGGCAAGCATGAGATCCCGGTACCGCTTCACGTATATCTCCGACATGTCGGGGAACCGCGCACCCCATTCCGGAATGTGCGGCCCAATCAGAGGATTCACCGAAACTGTGTTTATGTGGTCCTTTATTATGACGAAATCCCCGGGACGCAACGCGGGGTTTATCCCGCCGGATGCGTTCGTAAGCAGCAGAGAGCCGCATCCCATGCGGCGCACCAGTTCGACAGGAAGGACCACCGGCTCCCATCCGGCCCCTTCATACCAGTGGCGGCGGCCCGAGAACGCCGCTATGCGCCTGCCCGCATATTCATACAGTATGAACTCGCCGGAATGCCCGGCTACCGTCGTTGCGCCCATTCCCGGAATGTCCGCATACGAAAGGCGACAGAGTACGCCATCCTTGTTCAGGGAATCACCCCAGCCGCTTCCGAGGATTATAGCAACATCCGGCGGCAGCCTGAACAAGGAT
>SUVZ01000157.1 GCA_015061765.1 Lentisphaerota bacterium | reverse complement strand
TGAATCGGCTACCATTGTAAAGTAGAGACCCACGCCTCGGCGTTGCCGCCAGTGCGACTTTTTCCCTCATCAAAAAACCGTACGTGCGGATTTCCCGCATACGGCTTTCCTTGCATGACTTTCTCTTTCACGGTTATTTGCCTTTCACTTTGCGCACAACCTTATGTGCCGTAGAAACGTCCGTATAGGATAACATATTTTTCACCGCGACACAACATCACGCATATACTGGCAGAATGTCAAGGCAAAATCGGTCATCTCCAGAAGTAAATGCAAGTTCCACTTGCATTTACTTCCTAAGTTTATTGGGTAGTATTGATAGTGGTGCCTTTTCCCTTCATTCCTTCCTAGGAAGGAAACCTGCGTTTACTTCTGGACATATCATTGCAATCAATCCCTTTGTTGCGCATTGCGCCTCCGGCGCGACCACAAAAACCGGTGGGCAGCGAAATCGCGCTTAATGCGCGATTGAATCGTCGGCAGCCTCTTTCGGCTTGAGCCTTGCGTCTCGCCGCAAGGCTTCCTCCGATTCACCCTGTCGGGCAATCGCCGCACCACCGGACACGAAACGGCTTCGCCGTCACGAAGGTTCACGAAAGGTTTAGAATGTTTGGAAGGTTTAGAAAGTTTAGTTCCGGCATTCTCCCTCTCCTGAACATCCCAAACCTCCTGAACCTACTAAACATGCTGAATCCCAAACCATTCCCCATTCCCCACAATTTTCGTGCTTTTCGTGACGGCTCGAAGAACCGTTTTGTGTCTGCGGCGAGTGACGAAACCCGTAAGGGTGAAACTGAGCAGGACGCACCACTTGAGGCAAAGCCTTAAAGTGAGGGCGGTCTGCGATGGTTCAATCGCGCACATGCGCGATTCGTCACTGCCGCAGTTTTCGTGGTCGCGCCAGCGGCGCAATGAACATCTGATCAACCGATTACATCATCTTTGCAAAAGAGTATTCTTTCACACACAATATAATGGTACAATATTGACAATTCAATATAGAACGCTTTGACTTGCCTTGATCGTCAAGCAAGAACAAACATATATCCAAAGTCGAATACAGTAACCGCAAGTTCAACCGGCCTTGGATCAAGTTTTTTTTTACATCAAATTCCTTTCTCTGAATTCAAAAAAAAATAAACCTTGCCAACAATTTATCCAACTTATAAAACTCTGCGTCTTTGCGACTCTGCGTTAAAAACAAAAATTTGCCAAAAGTTATTGATTTGACTTGCAGTTACTTTCAGAACTTGCGTTTAGTTTTGGACACGACGCAAGTTATCTACAGAGTGTCTTTTCTATTTGACAAACTGGGGGTGATGGTGAAGTGTTTTGAGTCCAGCCTTGCGGAAAGCGCAACATAGAAGTGATTGCAAACTCTACCATTCCGAGACAACTGGCATCTTGCCAGCTGATGATGAGAATACTACAGGGAGAGACTCGGGATCCGAGTCTCTCACATCTCCGAACTTCTCGCTCAGTGCCTGTGAGGCCAGCCGGCGCCGTCCCTCTCGCGGGCAGCCGTCCAGAAATATGAAGCGACGCCATCGCCCTCGACGGATGCGCGGTATCTCCGCATCGTCTCGAACGCTTTCTCGAACGCCTTTTTCTTCGCACCGCTTCCGCTGTCCGCCTGCCAGGCCTTCTGGGCAACGCGCGTACGGTACGTCAGCCTTGCGTCCTTCAGGCCCTTGAGCATGAAATCAACCCGCTTTACCGCTATCGCGCCGGACGCTCCTGACTTCGCAGCCTTCGCCCTCACACGCCCGAGAAGCGACTCCGCCCTGTCGTACCAGGCCTCCGAATAGAGATCGGCCGCCACAAGGACGAAATTCTTGAACCCGCCGCCGGCATTTCCCCGGGGATCCTTGTTGCGCTGGCCAAGTTCCTGCCAATCCTCAACCGAAAGCCCCTTCCCCACATCCTCGAGAAACGCGCAATAGTCCTTCATCTCCTTCTCGGCGGGACGGAATGCCGACGCAAACTCGTCCAGCGCCTTTTCGTAGCCAAGCTTCGGATCGCGCATCAGGCGGGTAACCACGTAGTTCTGTATCGCCTGCGCGCTCCAGATCCCCGTTAGCGAATCCTGGCTAATCGCCATCATGCCGTTCCCGGCGGCGAATGCAATGTCGGACGCTATCCGGCGCGCGGTGTTTATCGGCATGTTGGCGCCGGCGAGCATATAGTTCGGGCGGTATATCATCTGCGCTGCGCCGGCGTTGCGCCATCCCGTCCAATGCTTCCGGAAGTAATCGCTCTCCGCCTGCGTGTACGGGAAGTACATGCGGGGCACGAAGGAGATTATCACGCCGTCCGAGACCTTCGTCTGTTTCGGAGCGGCAAGATAGTTCGCGTATGCATATCCGTACACGACGGCATCCTTCACCTTCTTGCGCGCCTCGGCAAGGACGGCGTTGTAGAACTTCGCGTACCGGTCGGAGACGCTGGGCAGGGAAAGGAGAACCTTCGTCCCTCCGGTCTCGCCCCACTGCACATCGGCAAGGAGACGGAAACGACCCTTCTTCGTCAGCGGACATCTGCCGCTTCCGTTCCAGTAGTCGTTCTCCGCAAAGAGCGGATCCGGCGCATCCCATGAACGGCATGCGGCGCATGTGCACATTCCGGGAGTGTCGTTCTCGCATACGTTCACGCACGGAACGTAATACGGCTGAGGACGCACCGCACCGCTCTTCGACCAGTTCGCGACTATCTGCCGCCAGAGCGCGGGCTGCGAAACGCAAAGCGTAACATTCTTGCCGGTGTCATCCCCTTGAAGCGGTTCGCGCCTCCCGTTGGGAAGAAGGTTGAAGAACTCCGGATGCTCCTTGCCGTAACGACTCCACCAGTCGGTGAAGGCATGGCTGCCGTTGAACTTGCGCCTTGCGCCAAGGCGATGTCTCGCAAGCCACGTGCGCCGGCGCTCGACATCCCTGCGCGCATTCTCCACGTCCGCCCATCCCAGCATCCTGCCGCCGCTCGGCACCTTGTCCGTATCCGGTTCGCCGCCGAACTTGCGCAGGACAAGCGGTTCGCGGCCGCGGCGCTCGACGCCGTCAATGACCGGTATCGCGCGCCTCGGCACAACCTCGCCAAGCTCACCCGGCCATATCCAGCGGACACCCATCTCGTTCTCCAGGAAATCGTACGCGGCGTACAGCGTACCGAAGCAGACCCTGCCGCCGGTGTTTCCCGGCATCGCCCCGCCGTCGGCATGCCTGTCGCCACCGGCGATGAATACATCACGCCCAACGCCCTTCACGACACGCTCCTCCGGTTTCAGAGCGGCGACATCCACACCGCCGCACACCGCCGCGCGGCCGATATAGAATCTGCGCAGCCCTGACTTCGGGGCATTCTCGGTGACTATGGCGAATCTACTGCCGGTAGCCTTGGAAAAATGATGCTTCAATTCATCCGCTGCCAGCCGCTCCGAAACATTCGGCTTCTCCGGCAGCACAATCTCCATCGAAACGCCGGATGAGCGTCCGGCTCCGTTCTTCGGCGTACCTGCCAGACAGCCAATTGAAACGGCCGCAAACGCTATCGCCATGGTTTTTTTCATTTGTATTCTCCTGTAATGTATATTTAATTGCGCATGTTCACTTTACGTCAAAATTCAACGAGGCGACTTCCACTCCATCCGCCGTCACGCGAAGACACCCCTTCCCTCTCCGCACGGCCTCAACCACGACGACAAGCTGACCGCCGAACGCCTTCATCGTCGGACGGACAAATGACTCAAGCGAAGTCTGATCGCCATTGCAGACCGAATGAAACCGTATCGCCCCCTCTGCCGCGAACGAAAGCCTGTCCGATGCAACAGGACAGAGATTTCCGTCTCTGTCCGTCAGCCGGACCGTCACAAAAGCCAAGTCAGGCGTACTCACCACCGACGGGGCCGAGAGGTTCTTTCTGTCCGCTGTAAGTTCCAGACCTGACGGCGCTCCCGCCGTTCGCACGATGCGCTCTCCTGCCTTGCGTCCGCACGAATCGTAGGCGACCACACGCAATTCGCCCGGCCGATAGACCACATCGTTCCACCTGAGGCGATAACGGTCAAGACGTTTGGCCGGATCTTTCGTGCGTTTCCCCTGCGATATCCCATTCACGAAAAGCTCCGCCGACGGATATGACGTATAGCAATACACCGGCGTAACCTTCCCCTCGCGTCCGGGCCAGGTCCAGTGAGGCAGCACATGAAGCGTCGGGGACTTTTCGTTCCATCTGCTGCGGTAGAGCCAATAGCGGTCCTTGGGAATTCCGGCAAGATCGAAAATGCCGAAATACGCCGAGCGGGAAGGCCAGTATTCCTTGTACGGAGTGGGCTCGCCGAGATAGTCGAAACCGGTCCACACGAATTCGCCGATCGTCCAGGGATTGTCGTCCTGAACGGCGAAATCGTCATCCGGCAGATTGCTCCAGTTGCAGCTGCCGAGATCGTAGGAACAGCAGTGCCCGTCATCCCACGTCCCATCTTTCGTCTCCACCACGGGGAACTTGTAGACTCCGCGGCTTGAGACCGTCGAGGCCGTCTCCGAGCCGAGCACTATGCGATGCCGGGAATTGGTCCATGCCTCCGCGTAGAACGGCAGACGGTAATTCAGCCCAGGTATGTCCATCTCCGACACAAACCCGTTGTCCAGCGCCGCACGCAGACGGTCCAGCCCCTGCGTCACCGGACGCGTATGGTCGAACCTGTGGCAAAGTTCCTGCATCTCGCGGCACAGGGACAGCGCGGCGGGATCAAGCTGCTCATTGACCTCATTGCCTATCGACCACATCACAACGCACGGATGGTTGCGGAAGAAGCGGACAAGCGTTTCGAGGTGCCGTCTCCAGCATCTGTCGAAGACAAGGTTGTAGCCATTCCTGCATTTCGGCTTGCGCCATTCGTCGAACGACTCCGCCATCACCATCATTCCCTCTTCATCGCAAATGTCCATCTGCCACTTGCACGGCATATTGTGGGCGGTACGGATCGAATCGCATCCCATCTCCTTGAGCAGCCGTATCTGCCGACGGAACGCCGATTTGTTGAATGCAGCCCCGATCGGCCCAAGATCATGATGGAGACAAACACCCTTGAACTTGCGCTTTGCACCGTTGAGTCTAAAGCACCCATCCGTCCATGAGACGGTCCGTATGCCGTACCGGACTCCTTCAGGCTCAAGCGTATACAGATGCGGAGTTTCAGGCGTCCACAACTTGGGATTCTCGACCACGAAGCCCCGTTCGCCGTCAGGACCTCTGACGCGCATATAGGCCTTACCGCTCTCAATGCGTTCAGTCCACACAAACACATCTTCGTTTCTGAACTTCGGATCCACACGCAACCATACCGGACGGTAGAGACCTGCCCCCGGATACCACCGAGAACTGAGCGGCATATTTTTCAGACGTACGGTTATCAACTGTCTGCGTTTGACCGGCAACTTCACGACGAACGGCGCATAGCCCGATTCGCATCCGCCGATCTTCTCGCCATCGGAATATACGACAGGGTTGGACATCGCACCATCAAACACAAGTTCTGCTTCTCTGGCGTTTTCTGGAAGAGAAACAGGCCTACGATACCAGCCTTCGCCCACCCACGGCAACCCGCCTGTGCGTCCTGTATGGTCGCGGGCAACACGCTCCCCGTCCTGGATGATCATCACATGCTGCAGATCGTTCGTACGGCTGAACTCGCCGCAGATCGCCCAGTCGTGCGGTATGCGCACCGCTTCCCATGACCTCCCGTCACGGGAAAATTCCCATCCGTCCAAAAGCGCAACTCTCTCTCCAAACGTCTGGAAAGCTGCACAGGAGATGACAAAAAGCAATACGGCGGATTTTATTTTACACAAATGTAATCTCATATGCGTTGCCCTTGTACGTAGCACCGGCCATATACTGCATTGCTGTCTCGGAGAATCGATAGCTGCATTCGGTGTGGAGATGTCCGCAGAGAACAGCCTTCAGGTTCTTCTGCTCCTTCAGCCAGCGGACAATGCGCTTCGCCATCCGGTCCGAGCCGAAAGGACATCCGTAGAAGAGTCCGCGAAGGGAGGAACGGTCCTTGAGCGGCTTGCACTCTCCAAACGGTCCGGCTGAGTTCAGACGGTCGTCCGCCGCCTTCTCGGACCAAAGTGGAAGGTGGCACATCACCACCGTAGGCAGACCCTTCGCAAATTCCCTCTTCATCGACTCGAACTGCAGATCCGCAAGCTCGTAGCTGAAGCCGCCGTTGTCGAACGCGATGAAATTCACGCCGCCGATTATGCGGGACGCGAATGTGAGATCATGCGGCATGGCGGCGTTCAGGCGAGCCCGCGCCGGGGGGATTTCGGCACCCTTTATCCCGTTTCTCCAGTGTCCGTGATATTCATGGTTGCCCACCGCGTACAGACACTCCCCGACACCCTTGAATGCATCCTCCACGACGGATATGTTGGCGGCGCTTTCATAGTCGTAGAGATCGCCTGTATGGAACAGCGGAATGCGTTCGCGGCGGGCCTTCAGCACACAGGCGGCAAGCGACGGAAGAGCGTCAGGCTTCTGCAGAAGCCGCTTGTTGAACATGGCGAGCTCAAGATCATTGTTGCCCGACAGCAGATCATTCACCGTCATGTATGCGACATGGCTGTCGGAGCAGTGGATTGCGCGGAACGGCTTCTCGACGCCCACGTTGATCTCAATCTTGGTGAACTTGACCTTTTTCAAAACCGGTGATGTCGGCGCGCTCATGGGTCCTTCCACAAGCGGCGTCCACTCGCCTTTGCGCGTGCGGTCCGCGCAGGACCCAGCTGAAGACGCGATGGACGGCAACGCCAGAGCCCCGGCGCCCAGGCACAGAAACGACCGGCGATCAATATCTGACATGACTCAAAACCCCTTTCAATCAAGCGTTCCACTGCAGACGATGCGGAATCCATGGTGCCTTCCGGCATCAGACGGCAAAGCCGGATACCCCGAACGGCACGCGCTGCGCGCCCATGCGGACGAATAGAAATAGTCTCCACCACGCATTACGCGATGAGTGCCGGAAGTCGCCCCTTTCGGATCCACCGTCACTCCGCCGGCCGCCCAGTCGGCAGCGAACGTGGCGCGATAGGCATCCCCCAGCGAAAGCCAATCAAGGCACCATTCATGGACATTTCCGTGCATGTCATAGAGTCCCCATGCATTCGGAAGTTTCAGTCCGACCTCACGCGGTCCCTCATAAAGCACTTCTGGACGGCTCTCATTCGGCTTGGCATTCCCGACATACCATCCCAACTTGTCAAGCCGCCCGTCAACGTGGTTCTGTATTGCATCTCCGCACTCTTCCCCACTGTTAAGTGCAGATGCCGTTCCCGCCCTGCATGCGAACTCCCACTGTGCTTCGGTAGGCAGATCGATGGAATTCAGGCCCAGCCTGTCGCGAAACGCCTGAAGCTTCGCACCTTCGCCAAGCACATGTCCGGTCTGAGGCCAGCCAAGGAAGGAATCCGCCGCAATTCCACGCAGAGCATCGTATGACACCGTCTCAACGGGGAAGCCGGTCACGTCATCACGCCCCGTTCCCGTCTTCATCGTACTGGGGCTCGCCCCCGTTATTTTCCTGTACTGCTGCTGGGTCACTTCGAATATCCCGATGTAGTAGTCATCCGTGAACGCCACAAAATGAGCGGTCTCATTGTCTCGCAGCGATGCCTCCTTAGCATTTCCGGCATTGCCGTCGCACCGTTCGCCGCCGATCGGCTGCCCCATGCGCCATGTCACGCCTGCGGCCGGAATCCGCCGCATCACAAGCTTGTCCCTCTTATAGACACTGTTCGTGACCGTCAACGGAACATCATCCGCCGAAGCGTAGAAACGTCTGTCTCCGCCGTCAAGGTCTATGACCATGTAGTCTGGCGCCGCACCTGGCAGCCAGGCCTTGAGAGAGACTGTGATGTCAAGCTTCTGATCCGGCCAATCGCCACGGACATCCCATGAGAATCTCCTGACTCCCTCGCCGGCCGAAACCTTGCAGTTTACATCGCCCGCCATCGAA
>SUVZ01000156.1 GCA_015061765.1 Lentisphaerota bacterium | reverse complement strand
GGAAGGAATGAAGGGAAAAGGCACCACTATCAATACTACCCAATAAACTTAGGAAGTAAATGCAAGTGGAACTTGCATTTACTTCTGGAGATGACGTGTAGATAACTTGGCGTTTTTCATAGCATTTTTTCATTGCCCTTGAAGGCAAAATAGCATATACTACACCTCGTTTTCAGCTCATTAGGAAATAGAAGGATACCGAAATGAAAAAAATGATGTTCTCTTTGGCGATGGTTGCGGCATGCGCTTGGGCTCAGGAAGCTCCCAAGGCGGATGCCGAGTCAGCTAAGGCAGTGCCTGCCGTTCAGCAGCCGGCTCGTGAAGTGAAGGCGGAGAAGGCTCCCTGGCCGGTGTGCTTCGCGTTCAATTCCACAAAGAATATCGATGTGATCGGTTTGCGTTTCAACTGCGTCTACGGTGCCTGTGAGGGTCTTACCGGCTTTGATCTCGGTCTCATCGGCCGTTGCCGCTACATGGAAGGCTTTCAGCTCAACCTTCTCCGCAATGAGGCGGAGGATGTTATGACCGGCTTCCAGATCGGCTTCTACAACACCGCTGGACGTTCTGATTTGCTCGGTGTCCAGATAGGTCTCTGGAACGAGGCGCAGTCCATCCGTGGCATTCAGGTCGGCATCATCAATGTCGCCAATTCCGTGTCGGGCTTCCAGATCGGTCTCATCAACCGCAGCGAATCCCTCTATGGTGTACAGGTTGGCGCAGTGAATGTGATCCGCTCCTCTGATGTCCCGTTCCTTCCTCTCGTCAATGTCGGGTTCGAGTATTTCGGTACCCCCGCTTTCTGAGGTAGCGTTCAATGAATATACGTCCTTTTGCAGCCGTTCGTCCCACGCAGGAATGTGCGGCTCAGGTTGCTGCCGTCCCGTATGATGTGGTTGATACTGCCGAGGCCCGCGCTCTCGCTTCCGGCAATCCCAAGAGTTTTCTCCATGTGTCCCGTCCTGAGATCGATATGCCGGACGGGACCGACTGCTCTTCGCCGGAAGCGTACGCCCAGGCCCGCAAAGCCCTTGATGCGCTTCGTTCCGACGGTACGTTGATCCAGGAGTCGGAGCAGACCTTCTATGCTTACCGCCAGATAATGAACGGCCGTGCACAGACTGGCGTCGTGGCGGTATTCGATACGGAGGACTATCTTGCCGGGATACTCAAGCAGCACGAGAAGACCCGTCAGGACAAGGAGGACGACCGCACCAACCACATTCGCATCCTCGGTGCGCAGACGGGTCCGGCGTTTCTGACCTACCGCGACGAGAATGCTGCAGGCAAAGCCATCAACGACATAGTCGCCGAGGCGTGCCGCAACGAGCCTCTCTACGATTTCACGGCCGAGGACGGCGTCCAGCACACCGTATGGAAGATTGCCGCCGGGAACGCCTGCGTTGCCGACGAGCTTCAGGAGCTTTTCTCGCAGATACCCGCCGCCTACATCGCCGATGGGCACCACCGCAGCGCGGCGGCGAGCCGCTATGCAAAGGAACATGGTTTCGAGGGCGAATCCAAATGGTTCATGGCTGTCGTGTTCCCTGCGTCGCAGTTGAAGATACTGCCGTACAACCGTTTGGTCCACGATCTCAACGGCCTTGATGCCGCACAGGTTCTTGAAAAGGCGAGAGAGGTCTTCACGGGTGGTCCACGCCATTGCCGCATGTACATCGCGGGAGAGTGGCACGAGCTTTCCTGGGAGATGCCTGAAGGGGCCGATCCCGTTTCCGCGCTTGACGTGTCCTTCCTTCAGGATAGGTTCCTCGCCCCGGTTCTTGGCGTGGCTGATCCCCGTACCGATCCGCGCATCTCGTTCATGGGCGGCATTCGCGGCGAGAGTGCGCTTGCGGCCAAGGTCGATTCAGGCGATGCGGCGGTTGCGTTCTCCATGGAGGGAGTGTCTGTCGAAGAGATGATGTCCATAGCGGACGCTGGACAGGTCATGCCCCCGAAGTCCACATGGTTCGAACCCAAGTTGAGGTCGGGTCTCTTCGTGCATGCGTTGGATTAAGGAAAGGCTCTCCGCTCTTTACGACAAGATCGTCAAAGAGCAGAAGCCTGCGGGTTTCATCGCCCGCGGGTGGGCTTTGGGTGTATTCATCGGGAGCGTGATACCGTTCGGGTTTCAGATATATGTCGCGCTTCCTCTTTCGTTTCTGTTGCGGTGTTCCAAGATCGGAGCCCTCACTGGAACGCTCATAACGAATCCGGTAACGATAATTTTCATCTATCCCGCCCAATGCTGGGTCGGCAGCCGCATCATAGGCAGGGCGCTTTCGTGGGACGCCGTGACCCGGGCGATGAACGATGTGCTCGCGCATCAGGATTGGGCTACGCTTATGAAGCTTTCCGGAGATTTGATCGCATCCTTCTTTATCGGAGGGTTTCTTCTCGCGGCCATTGCCACACCGATTGCATACTTCGGGGTTCTCGCGATGGTTCGTGCCTATCGACGGCGGAGCGGTCCTGATGTGAACCGCCGTCAAACTGCATGAGTCGCGCTTGCTGAAAATGTGAGGCCGCTGTAACCTTTCCCCGTTCGGTGTGTATTGATAACACAGACTTGCATAGAGCTGAAAGGTTGAAATGTCGATAGAGTCAACTCAGATTGCGGTGAACAGATATGCTCCGGCCGGAGGCGAGGCGATAAATCTGTATTCCACCGAGACGGCCGGCAATCTTACGGTTGCCCAGCTTGTCGCGGCGGTGTGCATCCGCGCCGCGGGCGCGCTAGAGGAGCAGAGCGTGAACAAGATGAACATGATGAGCGTCGGCACAGAGATGCTGGAGAATGCCGCGACCTGCATGCAGCAGATTGCCGACGAGGCGCTGTCCGACTGGGCGGCGGCCAAATCCTATCTTGCGGACGTGGTCGGAGTCGCCGGATTGCCGGACAGCCTCGATTCCTACGAGCGGCGCATGCAGGCGATAGCCGCCATCAAGGAAAGGCTTGTGGCCATGACCCAGCAGGCGCAGGAGGACATGATCGACATGCAGACGCTTATCAACCGGCGCGACATGACGTTCAACACTTCGTCGAACATCGTCAAGGCGATTGGAAATTCGAAACTCAATACGGCGGCGAAGATGCTGTGACACGGCAGACGGGACCTGTGGAAAGAAAGGAGACTGATCAATGTCCATTTCTGTAGATATGCTTCGCGGACTTGCCTCGAACAAGACGGTTGTCCTGACAGACGGCGGTGCGTCTGTCGGCAATGCAGGCAGACTGCATTCGATAGCGGGTTTCTTCGGAACAAAGGCGGCGAAGGTCGTAAATCGAGAGACGCTGGATGCAATCAAAAAAGCAGTGTGCACCGATCCCCGGTATTTCGGAGTCCGGGAAAAGGCCGCTGAACTTCTATCTGCCGTCGGAGACGGCAAGAATGTGAATTCCTCGAGAATCAAGAGCATAATTGATCATCTTGACTCTCTTACGACGCCCGAGTCTCAGAAGAGACTTCTGTTGGAGCGCTTTTCCGTTCATCTCGCCAACAGGGAGCTTCCGGCGGGATGGCGTGATCACGTGGGAGACATCATGTCGTATATGAACGGTGCTTATTACGGCATCGTCAGTGCCGCAGGAGGGGATGTCGGCAATGTCAATCTGTCTCTCGTGCTCGACAATCTATGCGAAACGCTTTCTGCAGTCACCGAGGCGAGCGGCGGCGATCCTGACGCCATCGATCTGGCGGCGGACATTCTCGCCCGAAGGCCAGATGCGGTGGATACGCCCGAGAAGGCCAGGGCTCTCGTGCAGAAGGCGGGCCCTGTTCTAGAAGAACTGCGGGAACTCGACCGCATGAATCCCGGCACCGGCATCATTGCTCGCGGCATAGGCATCATGAAGGCGATGTCAAGCGTGGTCGGGCCCGGCGTCATGAAAGCGCTGCACGAGGCGGCCGCAAGGATCGACCCGGGCATTGTGCGGATGCTGGGCGACGGCGGACGCGACCTTGCCTCGGATCTGCACCAGATGCTGAAGAATCTGTTCGCGACGGTTGCGAACGGCGGCATCTCCTATCCGGAAGGGGCCGGTCTGGACGATTCGGACGGTATGCTCAGCGCTCTCAATTTCATATACGGGGATTTTGCGGCCTCCTTGCCGCAGCCTGACCGCGAGGCGCTGCTTGACAGGCTGACAGGCGGAGCGGGGACGAATCTCCGGCTCTTCTACGAGGATGTGGGCGGCCGGGAGGCGATCAACAGCATCAAGATATACGATGCGATGGTTGAATCTCTCCAGAAATCGCTTGGACGTCCTGCAGAACGGATTGACGCCGGGAATCGCCGCTGCGATTTCTCGGAGATGCCCCTGAAGGTGCTCGGCGATTATCCGGTCGAGACGATGTACATCGGTTCGGCGGGACGGGATGGCGACAGAATCGTTTCGTCCCGGCGCAACCTGATGAAGACGCTCCAGTTCGGGCAACAGGAGTCGCCGGATGGATCTGTCGATCCAGATACCTATCTGCGCAACCGCATAAACGAACAGGGCAAAGTGCGCATGAATGAGGATTTTTCCCTTTCCATGCACAGATTCGCGTCGGGCGAAATCACCATGTTCGAAAAGGACATCAACCGATCCATGAAGGTTGTTTTGCCGAACGGCGTCAGCTTGCCGAGCGATTTCAGGCTGGCGCGCGAGGAAGTTGCCAAATATGTGGCGGGCGACCCCGGTGCAACGTATGCAGGGCTGGATGACGCAACCAGGAACAAGGCATGGCTTCTCATGTCCCTCATTTCGCAGGAGACGGAGAAGATTGCGCAGGAAACGGCCCCCGCCGTGTGCAGTGGCGACGGACACGGTCCGATGTACTTGATCAGGTCGGGTGAAGGAATGCGGTTGTTTACCGTCTCCGAGACCGAAACCGGGGATTGGATCGTCAGGAGTGATGCGTCCTACCGGTTGGATGGAATACTCTATGACGAGCAGAACCAGATGATGACGGGTCCGGATACAAGACTTGACGCTGTGACGGAGATATGCGTGCCGCGGACGGAGATTGACAGAATCTCCGGACTGGCGACGTCCGCCTTCTCCGGCATGGGGACGGTGTCGCTGGATGCGGCCGTGTCCGTCGCCATTGTCCACAGGCTTACGCCGCCTCTTGATGAAGAGGGGAAGGCCCGGTACGACATTTCGCAGATACCCGGGAAGCTGGGGCTGACTGGCAGCGAAACGAGAATGTTCGAGTCTATCGCCGGATACGAGATGGCGATCCTTGGCTCTGCGTCGGATGCCTATATCGCTATGGCGAACGGCCAAGCTCCGTCCCGCCGCCTCCTTTCCTATCCGGCGCTTCTTGCCGATCAGTCGACATATGCGCATTGCAAGGAGCTTATGACTGCTTTCGACAAGGCTTTTGACGCATTGTCGAAAGGTGATGCGCCGACGATCCCCTCGAACTACAAGGGGGCCGTCGAACGGCTCGTATTCGAAGAATTGAATGATCTTGCCGCATCAGGCAGGAGGCTTCCTTCATTGAAGGATTTCGAGAAGGGGTTGGCGTCCGGCAATGCGTATCTTGATTTTGCCCGCTGGGGATTCGGTGCGGCAGGCATTACGCATTCGCTCCTGTCCATGCCGGTGGAGTTCCGCCGGCCGATGATCGCCGCACTCAAGGCATTTCGCGAATCAACCGACATAATGCTCTTCAACAGGCTTGTTGCGCACCGGGAGGGGATATTGCGTCTCCATTCGCGCGGCAGGCTGACTGCGGTGTCCGCATACACCGAAATCATGGGCAGGGACGCACATGTTCCGTTTACGGAGAGGACTCCGGCCTCCAATGTGCGAAGCTGTTTTGCGAACGCCATCATGGACGGTGTGAAACGGTATGTCGACGAGAATTCTGAAAGGAACCCGAAGGTCGCAGAGATGACGGGGCCGGTCTATGTGCTTCTGTCGAAGTATTCCATGTCTGTCGAGGACGCGTTTTCTGTGGCGTTGGGCGAACGTCGCACGGGGGCGGACGACAAGGTTCTCAATCCGTTCGAGCCTGTGGTCTACCAGAAGGTCGGCGGCAACGCCAGCACCGCGCTTGGCGAACTGGCAAAAGACCTCAACCGGATGACCTACGGCTATGCAGCGGACGGTCGCACAGCCAAGATCGCACCGGGATCCGTATTTACGTTCCATTTTCCGGACGGGTCTGATGCCTCCGTCTCGTCCCTGCCTGTCGGCATGGATGCGAAACAGCTGTCCAACTACAACTCGGGGAATCAGTCAAGTCTAACACGTTTGCTGGGCATCTATATCTGGAAACTGTGCGGAGTTGGGCATGCGAAGCAGGGCGACTCCTTGATCCTCGGGCTGGGGCAGGGCTGTCTGGCGCCGTTGCGCGACATGGCGGCGATCCATGGAGTGCAGGCCAATGAACACTCGCAGGTCAGGATAGATCTGCGCAAACTTGACAATGGCGATGTGACGCTCCGCGTCTCGAATCCTGAGAACTGTCCTCTGGAGTTCGACTGGACCGTGACTGTCGCGCCGGACGGGCGGCAGACGATGGGCGAAGTGAACATGCGTCGTGCCGCAGGTTTTGTCGCGGTGGAAGATAATGATCAATAATGGAGATGAAACAATGGGATTCGGTACGGTAGAGTTCGATCTGTCGTTTGACAAGAGCAGAGTTGGAGGCACGGGTAACCTTACCGCCAACTATTACACTGTCGACGGAGTCAACAATTCCGACGGCACTGCGCGTCCGCTGTCCATCGGGCAGCTTGTGATGGCGCTGTGCCTTGCGCGGGCGACGGAGCTTGAGGCGAAGATTATCGATGTCGTGGAGAGCTTGAATGAAACATCCGAGGATCTCGAGCGTCTGACGGAGATCGAGAAGAGGATTGTCGAGGCAACCGGCGGCAGCGTGAACCTTGCGGCTGAGAGGTTTTCCGACGGAACGACATACAAGGCTTTTCTTGAAAGTAAGGGCATAGCGGTGCCGGGCGACACGGCGAACTCCTCATCGGAGCAGCTCATAACCGACATCGAGGCGAAGATGGACTCCCTGAACAGCTTTTCGCAGCAGACCATGATCGACCTCCAGTCGCTCACGGCCAAGCGCGACCAGTCGTATGATATGATCTCCAATATCATCAAGAGCCTCTACACAACCCTCACGACAAACGTGAACAATATGTAGTATTCGATATTTTTCCATCGAATGATCTCTTGACTTTTCAGACGGTTTCGTCTATACTTTGCGCTCGTTTTTCCGTTTGGGAGGGTCCCAAAGGGGTAATCAAGAAAGAAAAAGGTATAAAAATGGCTATCAAGGTTGGCATTAACGGCTTTGGCCGTATCGGCCGCATGGTTTTCCGCGCGGCGGTTGAAAACTTCGCGAACGACATCGAAGTGGTCGGTATCAACGATCTTCTCGAACCCGATTACCTCGCGTACATGCTGAAGTATGACTCCGTTCACGGCATCTTCAAGCACGACATCGCGGTCGACGGCAACAACCTCGTCGTCGATGGCAAGAAGATCCGTCTCACGGCTGAGAAGGATCCGGCCGCTCTCGCTTGGGGCGACGTCGGTGCTGAGATCGTCGTCGAGTCCACGGGCCTCTTCCTTACGGACGAGAAGGCTCGCGCTCACATCACGGCCGGTGCGAAGAAGGTCATCATGTCCGCTCCTTCCAAGGACGCGACCCCGATGTTCGTCTATGGCGTGAATGACAAGACCTACGCAGGTCAGGACATCATCTCCAACGCTTCCTGCACCACGAACTGCCTCGCTCCGATCTCCAAGGTTCTCAACGACAAGTTCGGCATCAAGCGCGGCCTCATGACCACGATTCACGCTGCAACCGCTACGCAGAAGACGGTTGACGGTCCTTCCAAGAAGGATTGGCGCGGTGGCCGTGGCATCCTCGAGAACATGATTCCGTCCTCCACGGGTGCTGCGAAGGCGGTGGGCAAGGTTCTTCCCGAGCTCAACGGCAAGCTCACGGGCATGTCCGTGCGCGTTCCCACGTCCGACGTCTCCTTCGTCGACCTCACGGTCGAGCTCAACAAGGAAGCG
>SUVZ01000155.1 GCA_015061765.1 Lentisphaerota bacterium | reverse complement strand
TTCTATGCTTTTTACGGCGGCAGTTGCGTCACCTCAAGTTTCGAATGTCGCAATGTCGTATGAAGGAAGTGGGGCGGTAAAAATCACTTACGATTTAGAGGGCGAACCTGGGATTGTGCTTTTGGACATAAAGTCTGGCGGAAATTCAATCGGAGATGCCAAGATCGCTCAAACCATAGGCGATGTCAACCGCAAAATTTCGCCAGGAACGGGCAAGACTATATGGTGGTCGTGCTCCAAAGCGTCGCTTGATGTGGAGGACACCGCATCGCTTTCGGCTGTAGTGACCGCTTACAGTTTGGACAATCCGCCAGATGTTCTGGTGCTGGATCTTGCCAATACCAACAGCTGCATGTTCTACAAATCGCTTGCTGCTTTGCCTGATGGCGGGCTTAAAAACGACATCTACCGAACTTCGAAGCTGGTAATGAAGAAAGTGCCGGCAAAGGGAGTAACATTCCTTTGTGGAAGTTCTGCCGATAATCCCGCATCAAGGTATAAGCCGTATCTTGCTTCGTTTACGTACGACTATTACCTTGGAATATATCCTATTACGCAGGGTCAGCAATTGCTTATTGATGGCCAGACGCATTCCCAATTTATTTCAGGCGAGGACGCAGCACTTCGTCCTGTAGACAAGGTAAAATGGACGGAAATTCGTTATTGGGCAGATTGGCCAAATGCTGAAGGTGTGTTTTCTCATGATAATATCAAGGTTACACAGAATTCCTTCTTGGCTAAATTTCGACGCTTTGGGTTGCCCATTGATTTGCCGACAAGTACGGAATGGGAGTATGCTTGCCGCGCAGGGAAACCGACACTGTTCGGAAACGGAACGGACAATGAAGCAGGAATGGATCGCATGGGTTGGTATAGCGGCAATTCTGGCGGCACAACTCATCCAGTAGGCCGTAAAGAACCGAATGACTGGGGTTTTTACGATATGCACGGCAATGTTTGGGAATGGTGCCTTGACAGATACCGCCATGAAGAGCTTGGTGATAGGACAACGGTTAGAGAGAACTATCCTGGTGAAGCGACATATACATCAGGCTACAATAATGCCTATCTGTCAAATAAAGTCCAACGAGGAGGGTCTTTGGGGGATTCAGCGGTCGTTTGTGCTTCACATGCGTTCCGAAATTTAGGTATGGACGCTGGACCTTCGAGTCCGAATGGCTATCGTATCTGTGTTAGGGCGGTGATTCCGTGATGATTCGGTCTGTGCTGGCATTACTTCCGCTTTGCATTCTTTCGGGGACAATAAATGCCGTCGAAAGGGAAGGCTGGGACAATATCTGCAAAACCCGTGTGTTGCGCGAGCGCACGGACAGGATTTTCTGGGAGGCGGAGTTCAGCAAGGGTGCCGAAGCGTTTACAGTGGAGATGATCAAGGGCGCAGAGGGAGAGGTGTCTTTCGCCGATGGACGCATGACGGTTCGCAAGACGAATGCCGCCGGTCACATTGTCGTCAAAGCGAAGAACCCGTTTTCTTGTCCTGACGGAGCAAAATTGAAAAGTTTCGCCGATGCGGAGGTCTCTGGCGCCGATCCTTTCTATTCGCTTGCGTTTCCGCGCATTCTGGATTCAAGAAAGTTGCTTTCTGCCTGCTGGTCGCTTGATGCCGAGCGCGTTTTTATGGGCGGCGGCGAAAAGATCGCCTATCTTGCCAATACTGCGCCGGGTGTAGCCGAGAGGCGTTTCTCGAACTTTATTGTCAGCGCAAAAGGTGGTTCTGATCTTGTGCCGGCGTTAGTCATTGCCGGTGCGCCGTCCGTCACCGTATGGCATCGCTGGGGAGTTGAGGACTATGATGCTGCTAATTCGGCATGGGAGAAATTCAGGGCGGCATACACGACGGCAGGCGCCGGGAAGACCAATTTTGAGGATTCAGTGGTGTTTGACCGCCGTATCGCAGGTGACGTGGAGCATACTGCAAAGATTGTGAAGCAAGATGGTCGAGTGCGGTTCTTGGTTGACGGGAAAGAAGAGTCGCCTGTCATCTACAAGAATCCTTACAGCTGGGGATATTCGTGGGGAGATTTTGATGGACGTGGGTTTGCTCGCGAGGGTGTGAGACTCCAGTCGTTCCAAGTGGGCTGCGCACGCCATTGGACGAATGGAGTTTGGAATATTGAAGCTACGATGCGCGATATCCGCGACATGATGCGCGTTTCGCCTGAAGCGCTTGTCGTCCTTTCGTTCAATGCTTCCGCGCACCCGGAATTTGCGGAAAAGCATCCGGGTGAAGTCTGGCGCAATCCCGACGGAACGCCTTGTGTCGGCAAATGGGAACACATGTACTCGCGCCATTTTTCGAGCAAGTACAAAAAGCCGTATCGCGATGGTTGTTGGCCGTGGATCTCCCACAGCTCAAAAGTGTATCTTGCGTATATGAATGAGGTTTTGGGCGAAATAATAGTGAGACTCAAGCGTGAGGGGTTGTCAAAGCGCATTGTCGGAATTCATTTCTGCGGCTGGCATGATGCGCAGTTTGCTCCGTATCGTCCCGACTATTCGCTTCCTGCAAAGGAAGGATTTCGTGAGTTCCTTGTTGCCAAGTACGGTAAGGCTCCGGAAAACCTCGAACTTCCCGTTCCCGAAAAGAAGCCCTTCCTCGATCCCGAAAAGGAAAAGCTTGCCCACGACTTCAACATTTATCTTCATCTTGCGCCGTTCCGCTTCCAGGAGGCTATGGCGCGCCATGCGAAGAGATGTTTTGGCAAGGATATCGTCTGCATGCATTGGTGCATGGGGCCGTTCACGGGTGAAATGTCGGGCGCGTTCTATCTTGACGAGTTCATGAAGTCAGATGTGATGGATGCGCTTGTGGCGCAGCCGTCCTACGTCCGCCGCCTGCCTGGCCTACCGGTCGGATGCAGTCTCCCGCTTCCTTCGTTCACGCGAAACGGAAAACTTTACATTGACGAATTCGATTTGCGTGCCTGGGGCGAAATTCCGGGTTACGTAAGGGAGGAGTCGATGACCGGACTTGCCTTTGCGATGGATCTTCCCGAATGGGAGGCCGTCAACCGCAAGATGGTCGGGCGAATGATTGCCGCCGGCCACGGATATTGGTATTACGATATTTCCGGCGGCTTCTACAATCCGGTGGGCATCAAGGAAGATATCGGCGCTGCCATGCGTACGTATTCGGATGTCCGGAAAAGCGGTGCGGAGCGCTGGGAACCTTCTGCCGCCGTTGTGGTCGATGTCGAAGGGATGATGTGGCTTAACTTCATCGGCGAGCCAAAGCATCCCAACGGCAAGGCGCTGGTAAACGGACAGATAGGGATCTGGGGCGCGAGCGGCGTGCCGTTCGATGTGTGGACTTATGAAGATGTGTCGAAGAGCGCCGAGGCGTTGGCTTCGCGCAAGGTTGTCGTGCTTGCAGGATTCCATCATATTGATGAAGCGCGAAAACAGTGGATAAACAAGCTTGCTGCCCAAGGTGCGACGCTGGTGTTTCTTGCCGGGACGGACGGTTTTCGCAAGAACGTCCGAAAGGAAGGCGCATTTCCCCGCATTGTTGCGGAGGACAAGTTGCGCGAGTGCGAATTTCTTAGCCGTTTCCATGCCGACTGGATGCGATGGAGCCTCGGCATAATCGCCGGAGACATTGCTTATTCGTTCATGCCGCCGTCGTATTTCTTCGACGAGAAGCCCGGAACGACCGTCCTGGCCCGTTATGCCATCGACAAAAAGCCTGCGATCATCAGGCGAGGAAACTTCATCGCCGTCGGCCAGGCTGCCGGGCTGACGCCGCGTTTCTTCAACCGTCTTGTCCGTGAGGCGGGTGGTTATGTTCCCGTCGAGAAAGGGCTTCAGGTGGACATGAACGGCAGTTTCCTGTCGGTCACGGCGCTTGAAACAGGACATTTCGATTTCCGTCTGCCATTCCCGTGCAAGGTTATGAACCTCAAGACGGGGTGTCCGGTTCCGGCAGCAGACGGCGTTCTGCCGCTCGATCTCGTTGCGGGGGAAACGCGTTGGTACTCTATTGCAAAATAACATCAAAAGGAAGATAATTAATGAAACACAGTGTCGTCAATATCAAGTGTGCTGCATTTCTGTTTGTGGCTGCGGTCTCGTCGTTTGCGTCGGCTGGCGTGGACGATCCGATCTGGGTGAAGGTCGCTCCCGCGGCCGCCGCGCCGGAAGTGAAGAAACAGGCGGACTTCGTCTGCAAGGGCACGAACGACCAGGATACCTTGCAGATGGCTCTCGACATGTGCGCACAAAAGGAGCGCGATCTTCTTCTCTACAATGGCGTGTACATGATCGATGCATTCAGCGAGCGTCCGGACAAAGGGCCGCGCGCGGGGGTGGTGATTCCGAACATGAAGCGCTATTTCGTATTCAAGGGCCAGAGCTTCTTCCAGGCGGGGTGGAACACGTCGCCGTCGAACGGCGTGATCTTGTACGCTCGGTCGAGCATCTGGCCGACGGCGGGGGACGACGTGCCGTCCGTGCTACGCGGCGAATGGACGAGGAACGGTATCGGCTCGATGCAGGGCGGCGGCTTGCGGATTGAAAACATTTGCGTGTTCATCTGCGATTCGCAGCATCCGGCGCGGTGCGTGGACTTGAGGTGCAACGACGGGGTTGACGTCAAGAACATGCGCCTTAGGGGCATTGGCGACCGCTGCATGAGGGGCGATTCCTGGCCCTACACGAAGTTCGGCCCGCTGCCGATGCCGCACTTCGATTCCATCGGCATCACCATGACGGGCGGCAGCAACCTTCCCCTCGCCCGCTACGACAACATCCACGCGACCGGCTTCGGACAGGCGTTTCAGGCCGGCGGCGAGCACGTGATCTGCAATAGCTGCCTCTCGTCGTACAACCTCTACGGCTGGACGTTCGGCAACTACAGGTTTGGACTCCCCATCGGCGCGGCCGACAACCATCCGATCGTGCTCATAAACTGCGGCGACGAGCAGAGCGTGCATCTGCCGCTTTTCGTCAAGTGCGGCGACAACGGCGGCCGGATCCACGGCCTCCAGTCCGTGACGATGATCGGCATGGACTTCGAGCGCGTGCCGGGGCAGACGATTGGCGGCAAGATCGGCGACGGAATGCGCGAAACGATTCCCGGCACATGGCGCGGTCACATCGAGTACACGATGCAGCCCGAATGGAATGCGACGAACGGCGTGCATCAGGCGCTTTGGGAAGAGGACGGCAGCGGAACGGGCTTCACGACGCGCAACCTGGCGCACAAGGCCGTCGGAGATTCGGCGGAGCGCCGCAAGTACTATCCGCAGTTCGGCCAGCAGTATTTCGATACTGATCTCGGGAAACTTCTCATCTGCACCGATCCCGCCAAGCGCAAGTGGGTGGATGCGATGGGCAAACCGGTCGAATAATGGTAAAGCGGGGCAATGCCGCCGAGATAAGTGCTTATGGTTATGGTAAGTGTGTTTCGTAGTGCTTTGTCGGCGGCGTTGATGGCGGCTTGTTTCGTCCAATTTTCTGCAGGTGCCGCCGATATGCAGAAAGATGGATGCAAGAAATCTTCGTCTTCTTTTGATGAAGCGAAGGTTGTGCCGTATCTGAAAGGCCGTACAGACAAGGATCCCTTGTCGTATAGGGTTGGGGAGGAAATCGTTTTTACCGTTACGCTTCATGGGGCGGCATCCTTCCCTGACGGGGTTGCGGCTACATGGCGACGGACTGGTGACGATGGAGTGGAGGAATCTGGTGCATGGGACGGCAAGAGTCCGTTGATAGTGAAAACGCGGTTATCCAGAGCTGGTTTCATGCGCCTTACTGTGGAGCCTCGTTGGACATTGAGCGGCAAGCGATGGAGAGAGAAGGGCGCTATCAATGACGTATTCTTTGACGGCGGCGCTGCAGCGGATGTTTTCAAGCTCAAGCAGTCAAAACCCGAGCCTGAAGATTTTGACAAGTTCTGGCAGACATGCCGGGAAAAACTTGATGCGACGCCGATGACATCTACGTTGGAGGAGATTCCTTCGCCGGGGAACGAGGCGACGCTCTACAAGGTCAAGGTGTCGTGTCCTGGAGGTACTGGGGTTACGAGCGGATTTCTGTCGGTTCCAAGAAAGCCGGGGAAATACAGGGCTGTTGCAAATTTTTTCGGATACAACGAAAGCTGGTCGAAAAAAGCGTATACACCGCCAAAGACCGTGTCGGCGACGTCTATAAACTTTTATGTGAGTGCGCATGGATATGAACTCTGTCGTAAAGACGAGTATTATGTCAAGCTGAGGCGAGCAGTTCAGAGCAACGGGTTCGGACACGGATTCGATCCAGAGCAGAACAAGAACCCTGAAACATGCTATTTCTGTGGCATGGCAATGCGCGCTCTCCGTGCGGTCGACTACTTGAAAACGCGTCCTGAATGGGACGGAAAAAATCTCCTTGTTGCTGGTGGCAGTCAAGGGGCGCTACAGGCGATGTGGTGCGCAGCATTTGCGCCGGGAGTCACCGAATCGTGGGTGTCGATTCCGTGGCTTTGCGATGTCGGCGGCACGGAGGATGGTCGCAACCATGGCGACTGGTATCCCAAGTGGGTGAAGGGTCTTGATTATTTCGATCAGGTGAACATAGCAAAGCGAGTACCAAGCACCTGTTATGTGGCTATAGTTCGCATTGGTCTTGGGGATTATATTGCACCTCCCTGTGGAACTGCCATCATGTATCAGTCGCTAAAATGTCCCAAAAGGGCTGTATGGGTTCAGGGGGCGACTCATGATTTTGTGCCACAAGAACCGCAGGAGATAGAATGGTGACAATTCTGAAGCATGCGGCGGGGGTTGTTTTTCTCTGTTTTACTGGATAATCAGGGGACAGCACCCTTCGGAAGAGTGAGATAATTTTAAAACAAGCGGCGAATAATTGACTAATTGAAGATTTTCTCTCGTTTTTGCTGTCCCTTCGAAAGGGCAATGGTGAGATGGTCGTAAGATCGATGATTTGATACGATGATTGCAAGGATGGGTTGCGGGTGTACTACATGTAATCGGTTGCCTGGTTGTGCATTGCGCTGCTGGCGCATGAGAGCATCCTAAATTGATGAATACGGTGTGTCTTGGACTGTATCCATCAGTCTGCGTCTACACATTCGACTAATCGATTACCGAGATTTGGGCTTTATTGGCGGTGTGCGACTTCCAAATATAAATCAAATTGGCAAGTGTGGCTTGCCAATTATGAGAGGCTTTGATATAATGGGCACATAAAAAGAAAGGAGTCGCCAAATGAAAGAAGAATTGTTGTCTGTCATGCGCGAGTTCTACCATGACGGTATTCCGGAAGGTGTTGTTCCGCGGGACGTGGAGTATGTGGAGAAACTTCGTGCTTCGACAGTCGTGAAGGGTATGCGACGGACAGGCAAGACATTCGTGACCTATGAGCGGATGAAACGTCTTGTTGCCGATGGAATTCCTCTGAAGAGAATTGTACATGTCAATTTTGAGGACGAAAGGCTTTCAAAATTGACGGTTGACGACCTTCATCTCATTGGCGAGGTCCATGCGGAGCTTTGCCCCGAGTTTTCCGATGGCAAGGTGTGGTATTTTCTAGACGAGCTTCAGTGTGTGGATGGGTGGGAATCCTACGCCAGGCGCCTTGTCGATTCTCCGAACGTCCAACTATGCCTTACTGGTTCATCTTCAAAACTGCTTTCGGAGGAGATTGCGACGCAGATGCGCGGCCGGTCTTTGCCAATAGAGGTATTTCCGCTTTCCTTTCCCGAATATCTGCGCTTCAACGGGATACTGGGAGATGTGCCGAAAGCCGGTTTCACGGCCAGAGAGAAAGGGGTTCTGCGCAAGGCGATGTCCGATTACGCGGAGCGCGGCGGATTCCCCGACGTTCAGGATGTTTCGTCCGGAATGAGAGCGGCCATGCTTCAGGAGTATGTCGATGCGGTTCTCTACAGAGACATCATCGAGCGTCATGAAGTGGCAAGCGTCCAGGCGCTCAAATATACGCTTGAATATCTTTTCCACAATTACGCGCGCAAAACATCGACGCGGAGCATTTCCGGCGTTCTGAAGAATCTTTCCGTCCCTGCCAACCGCGAGAGTAT
>SUVZ01000154.1 GCA_015061765.1 Lentisphaerota bacterium | reverse complement strand
AAATTTCACCAGATGCTCAAAAACTGATTACACCACCGGATCGCTACAAAAGTCGCGCCGCCCGCAATCTTTGCAAAATGCGCCTCGCCAAACGGAATCGAATTGCTCGACAAGCGGTTCGACAAGCGCCGGATCGTCTGTCAAAACGCCATTCTCGAAGTTACGCTTGCGCTCACGCGACCTCTTGCGACCGCTACGCGGCTCATTCGCTTCGCTCATTCGGCCAACCTGATCGCCTTCGGCGACAGGCGAATGTCGCGATCCACAACCGCTCCTTCGCCTGCGGCACAAGAGAGCAGACGACGGAGGTATAGATGTCTCGGCTGGAGAGGAAGAATATCATATACTACTCACGAATAATTGCGTAGTGTGCAATCCCTCCGAATCATCAGCACTTTAGCCAATCGCTGTCAGGGCGACAAATGAGACGTGCGTCCTTGTATGCCATGTCCATCGTCAATATTGTTCTTGCAATGTAACATTTCTGGGCATCCACACGTTCAACGACAAGGGCCAAATCTGCCTTATGCGGATCGCTCAGATACAGAGGAAGAAGTAGTTGTATGTGTCCTTCATGCCAATGCGGCACCGCAAGTTTGTAGTTACGCCTTACCTGAGAATAAAGTTTGTCGACTGCGCCCTGAAGCGCCGCGCTGGCAAGATGTAAATTATCGCGCATCTTCTCGGGGAATCTTGAGATATTATCCTCTACGATATGATCAGCCACGACAATGGTTGTATATTCGAGATTAAAGAAAAGGTCGCGATAGTTCTCGGCGTTGTAATACTCAGCTACTTCCGGTGACCCAGAAAAGCCATTCATCAGATTTCTGCGCATAGCGTCGGACTGCGTGGAAAACTGCTTGAAAAACCAATCTTGATTGGAGCCACTGTTCCGGTTCCTCTCAAAAAACGCATAGATGTCTCCCCCAAACTTTCGACCCAGCAATCCCGTGTTGAAGCACGCCCGACATCCATTCTCAGAATAGAGGATTTTTCCCTCCTCTTGAAGACGCATGAAAGTAAAGTTGAGATACGACGAGAGTATCTCCATGTTTCCTTCTGGGAATTTACGCCGGCCATCCTCCATTTCATCCGACTGCCAGTGCTCTGGCTGGGCCAGATCGGACAACTGATAATACGGCAACCACGGCTCGAAGGTCTTTTCCCCCGTTGCCGGATCGATTCTGGAGAGGTTAAAGTAGGCAAAGACCTTCGTCTTGTCCTGTCCTTTCGACCTCTGATATAGAGACTCATACTGCTTGTTCATTTCGCTACTCCTTTCATTGCTTTAGTTATTTGTTTAGAAATCTTCGTGCCAATACCATTCTGTCACCAATCATTCGTCGTTCCTTTCATGCTTTCATTTCCAATCAAAGATTTGAGCGGTCCCGCACATCACATCAAATGCAGTTTTCTTGCCCCACCAAAAACTTCACCTCATAGTTGGTTCGAAAATGGCGAATATACCCCCATAAGGGCGCTGACAATGCGGTCGCGACGGCGTTCGATGCAAGTCTTGTCCCATACCAATTCACCGGTTATTGCTTTCCATACATCTGCGATTTCCCTGACTTCGAGTTGCTGCTCGGAATGTGTATAGGTTGCAAACTTATCGGAGAAAGGCTTGTTGCCTATCTGGCAATTGTGCGATTTTGGAAGAATCAGATGATTTCCGATTGAATCAAGCCAATGTCCGGAAACAATGCCCGATTCCGGATTGTCTGCATCTTCGTAAGCACCGTATCCATTGGCCAGAGGCTCGTCATTTGTTGGCGTTTGCGGCGCAATGTGTTCCAATTCAGGCGATACGATGTCCGAGAATCTCTGCCACGAATAACCACCTTCTTCTGCGCCTGCAATAAGCGTATTTTCGTAACGCCAAAGTAAAAAGCGCGAAACTGCACGGTCCGTTATCTCGCTTCTCAGGCATTCTTCAAGGCGAGCATCGGTCCAGTACGACCACCACCAGTCGTCTGCTTTTCCAATCGCTTTCAGACGTTCGTCAAGCATCCGTACGGCGGAGTCACCCGTCATAGCTTGAAACACGTCATTCAATCTGGAAATCAGATTTGCCCTAGTGCCAATCATGCGCTGTCTGACCATCAAAGATTCAAGTATGCGCCAAATTTTGGTCCGATCATCAGGCAACAGCCCGATAGCATAAGCCTTAACCACGAACGGAAGGGCCCAGCTTCCACACCCAATGTGCCGCAATGCATTTGCCTCCAAAAACTTCTCAGAATCCTCGCAGAAGAATAGTCTGAGATTTTTAAAACAATCTGATATGCAAATTGCAAAACTCTCAGCCCATTCCACCCCCTTCTCTAAAAGGCTCTTCTCTATAGAGGACAATGCAACTTCTGCATAAAGGCTATTGCCTTCAATGCGGCAGGCGCAGGCCAGGATGTCATCTTCATCTGCGTAATCTTCTATGGCTGCAAGATTGCGATATATCTCGGTAAATCTGGCATCCATATCGCGCAGGACAGTTCCTCGACTTGTTCCACCTTGCAAATATGCCGTCCGCATCAACAAAGCCTTGACAACTTCAAGTTTCGACGGCTTCTTTCCACGATTGTTCTGGAACAAAAAAAGCTGCATTGCTTCGCCGGAGTTTCCGACTGTGTCGGTAGTGCACTTGGCATTGGCAACGGCTTCAAGGAGTTTCAGAAGCTGCGCTTCCGTTTTCCCAGCAAAATAGTCCCGAAGGTAATCTGCGGCATCAGCGATGCGTCTTTGCGAAACATATGGTAAATTCTCGCGAACCATGTTTGTTCGATCTATCACATATTCCCTAAAGAATATCCGATCATGTTCTACCGTCTCAAATCTGACTTCACGTCCGCGCCGTACGAGATCTTCTTTAAGATGAACTTCACTGTCGGTTAGCGACCGAAGCTCAGAAATTCTGTCAAACAGAGCCGAGAGGAAAATTGTTATCGTGGTGAGGCGTTGTTGTCCATCGACGACCGCAAGAATATCGTCACCATCTCCCGTTTTCTCGCCAGTTTTCTCAAATAGAAAATGGCCAAGATAGTATGCCACGGACGAAGTCGCGGCATATTGTTCGATATCCGACAGGAAAACATCTACCTGAAGAGGCTCTCCGCCATCCTTCTGCACTTCCCACGAATATGCCCGTTGATAATCAGGGACAATAATGCGACCTTCTTTCAACATCTTCTTTATTGAGGTAATAGATTCCATCTCTGTTCTCCTTATTTTTCCACTGCGCGTGCAGAAAGATTTGTTCAATGATTCGTTCTCCGTTGCGCCTGCGAAGAAAGTAGATTCTCATACACATCCTTGTCCCGCTCCGAGAAGCAGCAATAAATTACTTCCATTCCCTCTGCGCCTCTCAAGTCTCTGCGGGAAAAATTCACAATTCCCCCATCGCCCTTAGCCTCTGCTCGAACAAGTAATCATCTTCGCACGGCACATACTTGCCATCGACAATTGCGCAGAGCTGCCCGTCATGAAGCTCATACTCGAAATCCGCAGACAACTCTCCTTCACGCCCGTCGAGAGCATCATCGTCATCAGGATTTTCAAGAATCGTGAAGCCGGCCGAGCTTGCATTTTTATCTATGCAAATCCTCTCACCTTCCTCGTAATCATTGAAATCCATATCATACGAATATGTGCAACCTATACGAACTATCATATTCATTCCTTTCTTTCTGATGTAATTATATCAAAATCCACATCATTAAGGTGCGATTATCAAGAGGATTGCAATCTCAATTTACCGCCCAGACTCAAGCATCATCCTGAAGAAGGCGAAATCCATTTCCTTTGACGAGTGATGCGGACTTGTCATGCATTCACGCAACCGTGCGGCAAGGCCGGGATAGCGCATTTGAACTTCGCGGGAAATGCGATCAACTGGCGAACCGGCACGTTCACGCTGCCCTGCCTCATCTATTCCGAGACGCAGCATCTCGTTCCTGAAATCCTTCCCATGCCCGCCGCGACGGCCTTGTGCGAACTGCCAGATGTGCGTCATCTCATGAAGGAGAATCGGCATGAATGATGCCGTTTGTCCTCGGGCGCAGATGTTAAGCGTAATGGAGATCGCATTGAACACCTGTCCGTTCACTGATGTTGCCTGCAGCTGAGCAAATCCCGCCACATGCGTGGGGCGTGTGCTACGGTTTACGATAAGCGCCACGGGCGGCAGTGTTCCTCCCCAGCCGTGATAGTTGCAAATCCCGTAGATTTCGTAGAGCTGCCGATAGACGTCCTCAAATTCGCGATAGAAAGGCGGCAGATAATATCGCCCGCCAAACGACATCGCCTCGCTGCTCCGCGGAGGTGCAAAAGTCGGGCTTTGATGATTTCTACTGCGTTTACGTTCCTTTCGATCTGCCCGCATCCGTTCTCGTCTCTCCAAAAGCGCAAGACTCAACTTCAGGGTCTTTTCGATCATCTCAGTACCGTCTTGAAGCGCCATCCACTGTCCGTTCATCAGACGGAATCCCCTCTGTGCAGGTGTCACCCGCTCAAATAGATATGAAGTTTTTGCACTTTGAACAATGTTACAGTGTGTTTTACCCTCCACCTTTCTAAGTCCCCTTCCGCACATCTGAATCGTCGGCAACCGACTCGCATCGCGCGTAAAGATTGTCTGTACATCAGGCTGATCGAAACCTTCCGTCAACATAGAGACGTTTGCTATCACCTTCACCCTGCCTGCAACAAACTCCTCCAACTGACGATCCTTATCACTTTCAGATGTCACCACTTCGCAGTGCACGCCTCCATCCGCAAGCACCTTCTTGAATTGGCTACATTCCAGCACCGTAGGGAAGAACGCAAGCGACTTTCCCCATTTTTCCGGAGAGTTCAAGTAACATTCACCGACGATCTGCGGACCGTAATGAGGAAGCAGATACGAATGAAACGGACTCAAATACCCCTCACGGATAAGCCTGTCTATCGAACAGGTGGTAACCGTCTCCTGAAACGAAAGCTTCATCCTGTCCGTCCGAAGCGGCGTTGCGGACAGTCCAAGTACGCGCTCGCATTTCATCTTCTCGTACAAAAGTACGCACGACTGCGTGGCCTCATGGTGCGCCTCGTCAAGAACGACGAGGTCAGCCTCCGGCGGCGTCTTCTCAAAGAGCGACACCGGACGGATGTTATCCTGATGCAGCTCACGGTTCGCCTCCATCACCTGACGAAGAAGATGACGGCGCGGAGCAACCCAGTTCACCTTCAGCGGACGTCCCATCACCCACTGCAGCGCGTGGATCGTCTCAAGGGCCATATAAGTCTTTCCTGAGCCGACAGGAGATTCAAGCATGACAGAGGAAGTGCCGCGTTCAGCAAAACCGGCGAGGCATGCCGCGATCGCCTCCTGCTGATATTGACGGATCTCCCAACCCATCATCGGACTCCATTCCCGAAATCAATTCCTTTCAGATAGAATTGATTTGCCGGCTGTGCGTGCGGATACATCTCCTCCAGATCATAGCTGCGAGCATAACAATCGCCAAGGAACGCATTGGCGGCATTTCGGTTCTTAATGAGTTCCCCGTGATGAGTATTCAGCTCTGATACAAAATTCATCACATCCGCGACAGAAGCGCCTGTAGGCAAAAGTCCCCGGCGACGCGCTCCGATCGCCCCAAGATCAGTGACACCGTACCTCACACAAGGGTTTTCCGCCACCTCATGCAACCTTTCGCAAAGGAGCATCTGATGCCGCGCATCACGTACCTGGCGGCGGATCAACGATTCCGCCTGATAGACTTCATCCACCGACGCCTTTGTCTCATTCGCAGCAATCAGCCGTTCATGAAGCATTTCAACTCCGCGCGGATTGCTGAAGGATTTCAGCAAGCGGCGGAAATGTTCACCGCTATTGTCCTTTACCTCCATCTTGGTCCGGAACATGGGTGCTTCCGCCACTGCACCATTTGAACAGATCTGCCTCCATGTGGCAAGAGTGGTCTCCGGCGTCCCCATCCCGTCCACCGGCACCTTCGTCGAAATATGGACGCCATACTTGCTGTCGTTCTGAATATCCCATGCTTCACCAAGATCAAACTGCCCCGTTATGACACCGTCATGATAGTCAAACTTCTGAAGGCGACGATCCTCTTTCATTATGATTTCGATATTTCCAGCAGGCATCGGAACTCCTTTGTCCTCGATGAGGGCGAGAGCCTTCTTCTCTTCCCTGTCGACCGTAAGCCTCAATTGAAGGTCCGGAGCACGCTCCGCCGCACGCTGAATCACCTCAAGCGGAGTAAAAAGTTCAAAAACGCTGTATGGAACCTTCATCCGCTGCGCCATGCCTTTAAGGAATCGCTGTGAAGGCCTATACTCCTCTCCATCAACACGCAACGCACTGAAGCGTCCGTTATTCTCAACAACAGACTCCGCCACCTTCTGCGGCGTAATACGAACAGTTTCAAATCTCTCGTGAAACGGCATCGGACGACTCTGTTCCGTTTTTTGCCGTACAGATCCGACATTTTCACCCTCACGATTCTCCCGCATCAATTCGAGAACCGCGCCCCAGTCACCCTCGCGCATTTTAGTCAATATTAAATCATTCATTGAGATACTCTCCTTTTCTTTATATTTTCTTAAGCAATTTTCGTGCCAAGATAAAATCAGGCGGTAAAACGGCATTATCCACCCTTTTTACTGCTCAAAATTTAGCCGTCTGTTCATATTTTTTACAGCGGTGATTTGTCGCATCCGATTCTCAGTGTCTCTGTGCCTCTACAAGAAACTCTATTGATTACAGAGGCGCTTGAAAAACCTCCTGCATGGGAGGGGCAGCGTCCCCGCTGGCCGCGATTCGCCGCCGTATGGGCAACGAGGACGTTGCCCCTCCCTGGTTTTGCAAGTGCCTCTACAAAATGAGGATGCCATCACTGGTCTTCATATTTCGCAATCAATCGATGCACAAGCGCCAATTCGTCATCTTTTACTCCGACTCCGTCTATGACATTGCTCACAATCGGCTGAAGAACGGGTGCGTCGTATTTATTTATCAAGCTGCTTTCATACAAACGCAGAAGTCTTGACAGATCTGGATGCTGACAGATACGCGGAGTGAAATCAAACTCTGATTGCGTCACCTCACTCGGAACATTCCCGCCGTCTCCGGTTTTTAGCCGCCGCAGATAATACTGCATCGCTTCTTCATACCAAAGCGCATCTGAAGGCTTAAATTTCTGCAACTTATCAATATCTGCATGGAATCTCACCACCGCCTCGTCAATTATCAGATCTTCCGGCGTCACAGGCCTATCGATCTGCAAGCCACTCAACGTCCGGCAACGCGAGAGCGCCGTATAAAGCTGACCATGGTCAAAACAACCGCGACCCAAGCGCAGATAGACACTACCGAGACTCAATCCCTGCGATTTATGTATTGTGATCGCATATGCAAGACGCAGCGGAATCTGCAAGAACGAACCGATGACATTCCGCTTCATTACCTGCGTCCCCTTCTCCGGATCCGTCTCATACGAATAGACGCTCCTTTCCCAAGTATGCCTTTCGAACTGTATTCTCCGTCCATTATCAAGCTGCACTTCAACAATCGGCGAATCTTCAGATCTAAACCCTGCCACAACCCCGATGTCGCCGTTTACACACTCAAGCACACCATCTTTGCGCTGATTGCGCAAAACCATCACCCTTGCTCCTACGACCAGATCAAGGCTTGGCTCAGTCGGATAATCCGTTTCAGGAAATGCGCCGTCAATCTCTGCATGAAAAGAATGCACTTCACCGCCGATCTTCTTTTGCGCGTATTCGTTTATCGCTTTCGCCTCGCGGTTTGTCGTGCAGAGACATACCGGCGGAACCGGGAATGTCTTCTTCCCGAGACAATGATTATTCAGCACTTTTGCCGCCGACTCAAAATTCCCGTGGCGTAGATTATTGAGGGCATTTCTGAAAAGTGCGTCTTCGTTCTGACGGTGAACCGTCCTTAAGAATATCGTGCGGAACAGCGCTGCCGCCCAAAGATCAGTCTCGAACGCGAACTTGCCGCCAAGCCGCTCATTGATGAATCTCAGCTCATCCTCACTGCCCGTCA
>SUVZ01000153.1 GCA_015061765.1 Lentisphaerota bacterium | reverse complement strand
ACTCCGTACTGTAGCAGATTGTTCCGCAAAAGGATTCGTCCGATCCATCCTCTGCCGTAGACCAAGACGAAAGAATCCGCATGATTCGCGGAGGCGGCAGCTTCGGTCCGCCGCAGACCGGCGACAAAGTCCACGGGCCTGAAACCGGACACTTACGGACCGCTTTCGACTGCGGCACATACCGATCCCGGCCTTCGCAATCCGCCTTGTGCGACGCAACGACAATCACCGAACCGTAGGGGCCAAGCGAAACACGGACGCGTCCATCATCCATGCGTGCACCGCACACCTTTCCGGTCATCGGATCCATACTCCAGATCGATTCTGCGGCGGCAGAAATGCGAAATGAGCCTTCGACAGAAGACGGCTTGTCGTTTACGACAAAATAATAAGTCGAGTCGGGACTCTTCCGCCTCCATGCGACGAGTCCGATAGAGGACGCAAAAGGCTCTCTGCGAAGTCCGGCAATATTGGAAAGTTCACTCAAATCCGTTTTACAAACACGCCTCGGCAGATTTTCGAAAATCGATCTTAACTCGACATTCTGTCTCTCATAATCCCAAAAGCCCGGTACCGACTCGGGGAAATCTTCCACAAAAACAACACGAAAACCTTCTTCCGCCAGTCTGACGAGCTCCTTGGCCGTCGCAAGCGGCATTGTTCTGGCCGAAGGGACAAGAATTGTGCTGTGCGAATTTCCGAAACGGAGTTTCTTCAACTGTCTGTCGGAAACATAATCGAACTGAAACCCCTTCTCATGAAGCATTCTCGATATCCTCCCGAACGGCAGGGAATCGAACCATCCGGTATCATGCACCGACATCAGGCGTTCAAACCCGTTCGGCTCCGTCCACCAATCGTAAATGGGCCAATAGACAAGAATGTCGCAATCACTCTCGGTCGACTGCATTACCGACTGGATGCGTGTAACATACGCATTTATCGCATCAAAATCTCGCCACAGGGGATTGCGCGGATTCGTCTGTGATGAAGCGTAGAAACTCCATCCCGGCCAAACTGCATTTGTCGGCGAATAGCACAGCCCGTGATAGTAGATGCGATTCACTCCTGAAAGAAGCAATCTGTCGATCCTCCGTTTGTAATCTAGGGGCGTTTCGCAGAAATGTTCATTGAGCCATGTACACGCCTCGGCAGAGACATGACTCCGCCCGGACACATGCGCCGCGGAAGAGGCGAACTTCGAAATCAATATGTCCTGACAGTCGCGCCCGAACATCTCCGTTTCCGGACAATCCGCCAGCGCGTAGAAATCGAGCCAGTTGGCGGGCGCGCCGTGAGCCTCGTTGCGCGTTTCGATGCCGCGCGAACGGCACCATTCCACCCACTTCGGAAACACATCCTCCACGATCAAATCGGAAAGCGTCTCCCTATAGTCGCATTTGAGACGCGCCACGATTTCCGGATTGCCCTTCCCGGACGCGAAAGACTCCCAGTGGTCTTTCAGGTCGTATCCGCGCTTCTTCTTGAACCACTCAAAGAAACGCGGCGTCCATCCGGCATTGTAGTATTCGAATGAGTCGTGGTACATCCTGACCGGACGCGACGCGCCGTCCTTGTCGAACGAGGCGGAAAAAGGACGCAGAAATGCATCCATCGCCTCAACCGAATACGGATCCATCATCAATCCTTCCCCGCCGGGGCCGGCCCGTTTCACCAGCTGCCCGGTCGGGACCGGTTCGACATACGGTGCTTTTCCGTCGAGACGTTTTTCAAGCTTCCAGCATCCATTCGACGCGTCGATCTGCGGCCCGCCGAAACACCATCCGCTTCCTGTGGTGAGATCGACGCCCAATCCATGTTTAGCACCGATCCTAACCGCATCCGCAAACGCACTCATCCACTCTTTAGACAAATACCTGCGATATTCGCCTTCATGCCCCTTTGCTCCATAAATCGGTATTACATGGAAACCGCCGAAGCCCTTTTCCGCCAGCGCGGCGCACTGAGACTCCAGACCATCCTCGTCAACGGCGCTGCCCATCCACCAGTTGTAGACCCACGGCTTTGAATCCCGAGTAGCCTCCGGCCACACGGGAGTGACGCCCGCCGTCAAATCCATTGCAATCAGCAACGCAAACGCTAATCTGCAAAAGAGTTTATCTTGAAACATCAACACCGCCTCGATGATTTCATTTATTCTTGAAAAGGCGTTCGAGCTGCTCGAGATGGCCTTCGACAATGGCTTTCTCCAAGCCCTCGACGAAGAGCGAGCCCTGCGTTTCATAACCGGTCTCCTTGAACGCCTCGTCGGTGGGCAGATACCCGAAATTCCCATTCACCAGACAGGCGGAAACCGTCATTGCGAAGGGAGAGCGCTTTTTCATTGAAATTCCATAGCCGGTGAACGGCTCGCCGGGGATGCCCACGAAAGCAAGCGCCTCGCCGACAGTCACCGTCGACAGCGGAAAATCGAAATAGTCCGGGCCGTTCGCAAGCTGCAGAATGCGGCTGGCTTCGGCACACGCCGTCGTCTTCTGCATACCTGTATCTCCGGGGATCTTCGCGAACTGTCCGCTGCGGTGCAGGGCCACGATCCGCTCTGCCTCAGGGAGCTGCTCGGGACGGCCTCGGTTGGACTTCACCTTCACCTTGGCTATAGAATACCCGACTTTGCCTACATCCACCGGCCTGCATTCGTCCCAAAGCCCGACAGCCACGCCGCCGATCTTTCTGCCCATATGCTTGTAAACCGTCTGGCGCGTCAAATAAGGCGAACGTTTGGCCGGATCGGTGCATATATGGTTGGAGTCTCCCTGAGGACCGTTCACAAACACGCATTTCACATCGTCAAGCACACTCTCAACCGTTTCCCGCACCACCCGCGGCCAGTCGGCGGAAATCTTATTGCCGCCGATCGTATCGGGATGGCACTGGAAGTTTACGATGGCTATGGAAGGCTTTCCGGTGCGGTCGACGCGCACGAGCTGGACCTGCTCGTCAGCCTCGCCGATCGGCGCGACGATGTCGGGATTGCCCACGCCGGGATTGGTTCGGCACGATCCGTCTTTCATCCGATAGCGGCGGATGAAGGAAATGCCTTTCGCCTCGCCGCGGGCGATGCCGAGCTTAGCCGGAGCAAGATCGTTCAATGCGATTTTCGCGGCCGTTGCGAACTGGTCGAGCAACCACTTTTCGTAGTTGCTGGCACGCTCGAAAGAATCCAGCTTTTTGCCGTAGCGGCAGCTGCCCACCAGCGGTCCGGTGTGGGTATGGGTGCAGGCGATAAAGACCGCCTGCGGATCGAGACCGGTGGCGGCGGCAACGCCTTCGCGGTAGAGGTCGAAATATCCGCGCAGACTGATTATATCGAGCGACATCACCACCGCCCGGTTGGTGCCGTCTGAAAACGCAATCGCGATCGCGTCCAGCGGGTCGAGAATTCCATCCGCAAGTCTTTTGTGGAAATACCCCGAAAGGTGAGTGCCGAGCGGTGGCGTGACGTCCACCCTGCCGTATCCGACCATAAATTCAGCTCTGGCGGACACAATGAATCCTGCCACGGCCGCAAGCGTACAGACAACACTCTTCTTTATCTTCATTTTAACTCTCCTTAATTTTCAGATTTTGAACGGGCTTATTTCTTTTCAGGATCGAGAAACTTTTTGATTCCTGCGACATCTCCGAAATACTGCTCGCCCCACGGATAGAGCGGGAAGCCGTGCTTCTGACGGAAGGCGACGAGCTTTTCGGCATTCTCCTTCGACTTGTGCGCCACCGCTTCAAAGAGAAGCCGCGAATGATCATGGCGGACGCGCAGCCGCTTTACCATCTCCCGGGCCGTCGGCGAAAGCTTTGTCGCCTCGGCCGCGGCGACAAACTTCTCCGCCGCATCGAAATCTTCCGTCCGGTAATAGTCGTTCAGCCTCCAATAAAGTCCGCGGCCGAAATTGAAGTATCTGCCGATTTTCGCAAGTTCGTCCATCTTGGGTTCAAGGCGCTTCTTCCAAAGCTCTTCGCGCCAATAGCGGTAATACGCCTTGACGTCATCGGCCGCCGCGCCAAAGGACGCGCAATAATGGTTTTCCCAGTAGGAAAACGGCTTTGACGGGTCCTGCATGGCATGATCGAGAAGGTAGCGTTCAAACCACTCGTGGCTGCCGCGATGGGCCGCAATCGCGTCATAGTCGAACCCGATCGCACCTTGGCGGTAGAGATAATGGAATATATTCACGAAATGCTCTTCGCTCCCGAGCGGCAGATACGGACAGTGATAATAGTAATGGCGGTTGGGACGGTAGAAGAAATTGATCAACCCCGCCTTCTTCCATGAGCCCACATAATTGGAGATATAGGAGTCGGAGAAGTACGTCGGCACCACCCCGACGATGGCCGCCGGATCCGGACGCTCCCTTTTGGGCGCATCCTGCGTGGCGTTGTAGGCGTAATAGCATATCTTTACGTCGGCACGTACTTTACGCGCCGCCGCCAGCACCTGATTGCCGAACCATACGTACCTGTCGGCATAGTGGACTTCCCACTTGGGATCGAACTTCTCGGGCACGACGTCCAGCGCCTTGCAGGACGGGCACTGGCAGGAATCCTGTCCGGGAATGTCGTTCTCGCAGAGATTGATGTATTCTCCCGCTCCGGACTTTTTCCAATCGGCCACGATCTGCGCCACCAGCCCGGTCGAGGTAACGCACATTCCGAGCGTATTGTTCACCCTCACGTCGTACACGGCCACATTGTCCATAAGCTCTTCGGCTTTTACATTTGTCGGCGCGCGCAACCCGTCCTTGCGCATGCCGAAATATTCGGGATGATCCTTGCCGTAAAGTTTCCAGTGTTTCACGAACGCATGCCCGTATAACGGCGCATCGTGGTGGCCCTCGCGCATCCGTCGCACAAAAACGCGGTGCCCGGCGAGATCCTTGTGCTCGGGCTTAGACACCATCCTTATCCGGCGGATTTTAAGCTCGGGCGCCCATGCTCCGCTCAGTTTTTCGACAACAACCGGATTGCGCGCCTCATATGCGATCATATCCCCTTCCGGCCAACGCACTCCAAGCGCGTTTTCAAGGAAATCAACGACCGCGAAATAGACGTTGCCTTTGAACTCAACCCCGGCTTTCGACACTTTCCATCCGCAGGCTTCGGCGTTGCCGTCGAGCGTCGACGAAACGAAGGAAAACACAAACTTTCCGTTCTGCGGTCTTTCACTCTCCGGCACATCCACGCCCGTAATGAGTTTCAGGTGAAGCTTCAATTCATCCGCCGCCTCGCGGACCTCCGGCGATGACACGATAACGGACTTCTCGGGATATATCACAATCCCGCCTTGCGCATCCGCCATAAAGTGCAGCATCGCCACCAGAAACATCAGACCAATCTTTTTCATTTATCTTTTCTCCTTAAATTCTTACGAACCGCTTCTTTTCATCGAACAATAAACCTGAAGCCCAGAATCGGCCGGGAGTGATCGTATGAAAATGCGCCGATGTCGACTTTCCCGTTCCACACACGCTGATTGAACGCCGCATCGTACCGGGAGATCCAGTACATGGAAGGCGGGAAATGAGACTCGTATTTATTCGCGGCGGCGGCACCGGCCACAACAGGCGATATACGCATTCTCGGTCTGAGCGTACCTGCATCGACTCCGGTGAAACTGTAGATAGACGGACTGGTCTTATCAGTAAGACCGGTCTTGACCGAGTCTTCATCAATGACGGTCGACGAGGTGTGAACTATGCAGTTATCGATCCGATCCGCAGAATAAGACTCGGGTGCCGCCATAATCAGAGAATTGAATATCACCGAACCTGCTCCTTCGCCGCGAATGCCGCCACGCCCGCTGTAGTCGAACGTGCAGTTGACCGCCTTCACGTTTTTGCCGTTCACATACCACGAATAGCCGTTGAGATTCCGGGTGAGCACACAATTGTAGATATTGGCGCCCCCATAGAGATGATCACCCACTGCATTGCTCTGCGTTGCGCGATTCGAGTCAAAACGGCAATTGTAGAAATTGCCTCTGTAAGCGCCGCCTCCGCGGAATGCCGTACAATTGGAAATTACACAGTCGATTATTATCGATTCCGGATCTGCAAATACGCCGCCGCCGGAAGTTGCGTCATTTGCGCTTTGAGTACCGTTCACCCGGCCGTCACGCAAAGTAAATCCGCGCAAAGTCGCGTTAGCGCCAAGCGTTGCGCAGCGGACCGCGCCTTCGCCGCAACCCCAGTTCCCCTCAGCAGAATCGCCGACGATTACGGTTGCAGCAGGGCCCTTGAGCGAAACCAGGCGTACATTGCTTGGGACGATCACCCGGCTGTAAGTCGTAACCGACGATTGCGTAGCCGACATCGGCTCGGTGCTGTATTCACCTTCATCCACCCATACCGTATCACCCGCTTGGGCAACTTCCATCGCTTCCTTAAGCGTCTGAAATGCCGTCTCAAAACTTTTGCCGTCACCCTTTTCTCCCTGGCGTTTACCGGCAACATACCAGAAACTGCCCGAGCCGGCGATTTCCACCGGAACGCCGTTGGTATCGAACGAGGGCATGTCGTTCGGGACGGTTTTCGCGTAAAACGTCTCTATGCCCGGAACGAACTGAATTTCATAGCTGCACCCGTCCACCCGGTTGCGCACAAGCTCTACGCCGTAAAGCGTATCGGCCTTCCCTACGATCCAGGTCGCGCCGGGCTTCGTCCATGCGGTATTCGGCTGTATTCTCAGCTTGCCGCCGCCTGAAATTTTACCCGAAAAAAGCAATCCCGAATCTTTCAGCCGAAAATCGAGATATTTGGAGCAGTTTACAATATCGCCCGCCCCCGACAGCGCCGACACGGCCAGCGCATATCCGTTGAGGTTGAAAGTTCCGCCGTCTTCGATTTCGATTTTCGGATACGACAGCCGATACGAGTCCGTCGTTTTTTCAAGGAACGGCCAGTCGCCCATAACCGCCGCCGTCGCACCGTTTCTTATGAACAGCGTGCCGGAGACGGTGGTTTTCTCCGCCGGCAATCTCAGGCTGCCGCCCTTCACGTCAACAGAGGCGAAGTCATAACCCTTGGTATTCGGGTTTCCGAAATACTTCACGGGATAGAGCATTCCACCGCCCTTTTTTACCAGAGAGCGGCTATGCTGACTGTAGACGTTGACATTGAACGTCAGTGAAGAATCGGTTTCCACTTCTATCGACAGCGAAAAGTTTTCGCATTTTTGAGACGCGATGCAGTAATAACTGCCGTTGTTGAGGGCGTTTACTGCCACTTTAGCGTTATTGCTGACCGTAATCCCGCTCGGATACCAATGGCTGGATAACGTTATCGCGGCGGAATTTGTGAAGACGGCGACGTATTGAGCCGTATTATCGCCGGACGGGACGATCCCGTCCGACCAGTTGGCCTTTTCATACAGACTGCCGCTCTCACCTCCGATCCACACACACTCGGTAGCGGCAATCGCTGAAGAGCAGCACATACCGATCAACACAAAAGAAACAGCCGACAGTTTCATCTTCATAGAACTCCTCCTTTTGTACATATCCGACAAACCTTACCATCCTATCGGCAGATACGCAAACCGTTCTGCAGAACGCAAGCCGTATCTGCCGAATTCAATAAGCATCAGGTCTTCTGAGCGTCGGCATCCTTCCTGACGCCCTTCGAAAAATCGAACCTGTTCATGTCGATCTCGTCGACGGTGAACGGCTTGGCCGTCTTCCAGCCGCCGCGAGTGTAGTCGGGGAACTCCACGACCGCGGAGCGGGCGTTGACGGACTTCTCGGTAAGCTCGACGATGGATGAGTATGTCGCCAGATCGTACACGTCCGTGTCGAGCGGGAGACCGTTCTGCAGGCAGTACGCCCAGCGGAGGTCCATGATGAAGTCCATGCCGCCGTGACCGCCGACCTTCTTGGCGATCTCGCCGGCGACCTTCCAGAACGGATGCTTGTACTCCTGACGGATTCTCTCGGCCTTCTCCGCCGGGAAATACCTGTGCGCGGCGCCGTCGCCGGTCTTCTCCTCCCACGCCATCAAGAGTGACGGATAGCTGCGGTAGATGCCGTTAGTTCCGAGGAACATGTTTCCGCGGTCGTACGGGCTCGGCGTGCAGACATTGTGCTTGAGCGTGAGGATCTTGCCGTTCGCCGTGTGGAGCATGGACATATTGATGTCTCCCTTGACCATCTTGGCGTTGTGACGCCAGTCGCTCGCAGGGAAATTGTCGCGGCCGA
>SUVZ01000152.1 GCA_015061765.1 Lentisphaerota bacterium | reverse complement strand
ATGTCACGGCGTCCGTCGTAGGCTATGTGCAGACGACGAATACGCCGAACTATAAGGTACGGACCGGCGACGGATTTGAGTTTCCCACCCCTGGGTGGTGGCCGGATCCGATTCTCGACTTCCAGAAGTCGTGCGACGTCTCTGGCGACGATGTGCAGTCGTTCTGGGTGCGCGTCATGTGTCCGCGTGGTCAGAGGGCAGGCACATACAAGGGCGCACTCGTCGTTTCGGCGAAGGGCGAAGCGTCGGTGCGCATCCCGTTCTCGGTGAGAGTGAACGACTTCGAGATCGGACGCGGCTCGCCTCTTCCGCTCGCCATTTCGTGCAATGTGCCCGGATGCAACGAAGCTGCAATGGGCGGGCGCAAGGATGTCGTGAAGCGGCTTAGGAACGACCCGGAGAGCTACCACAATGCCCACAGGACGCGCGAACGCGAATATACCGGATTCTTCGCCGACTATATGATCACGCGCTCCACCATGTACGCCACGGAGGCGCCAAGCGGCGAGCCGTTCTGGGACGATCTCGTGCGGCTGAAGGAGCGCAGCGAACTGGGCATGTTCTGCCTCTTCTACTTCCGGGCGCTCCCGAACCAACCCGATGGAGAGGCGGTCTGGCGCGGACGCTTCATGGATGTCATGAGGCGTCGCTACGACAAGGCAAAGGAACTCGGCATCCTCGACAAGGCGTACTTCTACGGGTGTGACGAATTCAATCCGCCAACATTCACCAATATTCAGGCGGCGGCGAAGATTCTGCACAAGGAGTTCCCTGGAGTGCCTGTGATGACAACAGCGAGGGACGTTCTGCTCGGGACGGGCGACTCCATCCTGAAGAACATCGACATCCACTGTCCTGCGGTCTGCTTCTGGGAGAACCGCCCGGTTGCCGAGGCGCAGAAGGCCGGGAAAAGGGTTTGGTGGTATTTCTGCAACGTGCCGACCGTCCCGTACGCCAACACGATGATTGAAGGACCTCCGGCGGAAATCCGATCACTCATGGGTGCGCAGACCCAGAAGTTCAAACCCGACGGGTTTCTCTACTACGCGACGATGAAGTGGAACTCCGAGTCCCCCATCACGCAAGGACCGTTCACGGAGTGGACTCCTGCGACGGGCGACGGCCAGTGGACGTGCTGCGGTGGTCCGGATTTGCTTCCGCTCGCGACGATACGGCTTGAGAACTTCCGCGACGGACTGGAAGATCTTTGGTACGTGCGCGAACTGGAGAGGCGGTTTGCCGTCCATAAGAACAAAAACGACAAATGGGCGAACGCCGCAAAAGCCGCTCTTGCCGTGCCGGACGAAGTGGCGCGTTCAGTAAAGGACTTCTCCACGGATTCCGATGTCATTTACCGCTGGCGCGACGGTATCGCCGATCTGATCGAAGCGGAGCGATAGCAGATGCCACGCGGCGCGGGAGTCTCAGGCGGTTTCAGCCGCAGTCGCGGCGGGCGGGACGGCGGTTCACGACCAGTCCGTGTCGTCTTCCGCAATCAGCATCCGCGCATGGCGGATGGAGAGGACGTGGATTTCGTCTTCAACAGGTTCGTACACGATGCGGTAAGGCCCGCAAAATGTCTGGCGGAGCCGGTCTATGTTTTCAGGTATGGTCTGGAAGCAGACAAGCGGAATCTCCGTGCCGAGATAGGGGAAGTCGGCAAGTTGGTCGGAGACAGTCTGGATGCGATGATTCCAGCGGGCGGCATCCTCCTCGGAGAGTTCGTAGGTGATTGTATGGAGGATGTCAGCAAGGAGACCCTTGGCGTATGGCGACCATTTAGGCTTCACGACACGGATCTCTTTTCAGTCGCCCACCCTTTGATCAACTCATCCATTTCGAGGAACACCTCATCGCTTGGAATCCCCTTGCCCTCGGCGAACTCGCGGCGCGAGATTTCGATGTCGCGGGAAAGCTCGATTTGGTCGAAGAGCGCGTCCATCGACTCGCAATCGACAAGATACGAGGCGGCATGGCCGTTCTGCGTGATGAGGACGGGGCGGTGTGTCTCGCGGACGCGCCCGATATATGTGGAGAGATTGTTGCGGCACTCCGAGAACGGAACGACATCCTCGGACGGACGGCAACGGCGGATGGGCGTGTCAAGAACCTTCGGCATTTCTTCCTCTCCTGTCTGTTTGTTGAAAACGCGGATATTGTACAATATTCTGTCTCAAGACGCAAGGGGGCAGAATTGCAGACAGCGGATTTGGACGACAACGGCAATTAGAAAAGGAGTCAGCAAAGATGAGCAAGAACACTATAAAGTGGTTTGCCGCGTGCGCGGTGGTATTTGTGGCGATTTCTGCGTTCGGCACGGAACTGACGCACCGTTGGAGCTTCAACGGCGACTACGCCGATGCGGTCGGCGAGGCGGATGCGGTGAAGTGCGGCACATACGTTTCGCTTTACGGCGGCAAGGTTCACATGGGCTATGGAGCGTGTTCGCATGGCACCGGTTATGTCAATCTCGGAAAGAATATCCTTGATACGACGGCGGCGACGATTGAAGTTCGCGGACTCGTACTATGGCGAGATGGCGCACTATGGGCTGTATCGCCTCGCAACTGCGAGAACTCGGATTTGACAGAAAAAAAAACAAATATAATTCACAGCCATTTAAAGCGAAGAAAGGACGAAAGCCATGACAAAAAGAGAAGCACTCAATGGAAAGCCGTATGCGGGAAATCCGCACGTACGGTTTGACGAGGGGAAATCCGCCTCGACGTCAACGCCGAGGCGTGGGTCTCTACTCTACAAGAAACTCGCAATGATGATAGGCGCGGCGGCGGTAGCCGCGACAGGCGCTAACGCGGCAAGCGTAACCATCGACAGCGTGACGCAGCGCTGGCCGTGGAACAACAAGATCGACATCACCTACACGGTCACGGACGGCCAAACGCTCACTTCGACCGGCAACGACGTCTATATGCGCCTCGTGTTCAATGCCACGATTGGCGGAAACTCCTACACCATCGACGGTGTCAACGACATCGGCGCGAGCGCGTCGAGCGGCCAGCACACCGTGACATGGACGCCGCCAGAAGACCTCAAGGTGAAGGCGTCCGACTGTACGATGACCGCGACGCTCTACTCCGCTGACAATCCGAGCGGCGACGACTACATGGTTGTCGATCTCGACACGGGCGTTGTTTCCTACGAGGGGCTTCTCTATTCGCAGGAGCTTTCCAACGACCGCTACACGAGCAACGCAGCCTACAAGACGGACAAACTCGTTCTGCGCAAGGTGCCTCGTGGCGGCCCGTATTACACGGCGAGCAAGACGTGGACGACCGAATACGACTTCTATGCGGGCATATTCCCCGTCACGCGAGCGCAATACAACAAGTTCGATTCGTCGAAGACGTGGGTGTATTCCGTGAACGATGGTCAGACCTCTGGGTACAAGCCGGCGGACAGCCTCAACTATTCGACGATCCGCGCCAGCACGATATCCCCGACGACGGCGATCCCCGTGCTCGAGTCTGACACAGGCACCTGCTTCCTGCAGAGGCTTAACTACAGGACTGGCAACAAGTTCGGCTTCGACCTGCCGACGGAGAATATGGCGGAAATCGCCCGCCGTGCAGGGGTGAGTGGCGGCACAGATTCAAGCGATTCCGTTTATTTTTGGGGCAGCGGCACTTCCGCCGAAGCCGCCGCAACGGCATCTCTCTACTGCGCATACAGGGGCCAAAATGAAGGAACGACGTCTGAGGTCGATGCACATCTGCCGAATAATTGGGGCATCTACGACACGGCGGGAAACCTCGCAGAGTGGAGTCTTGACGACAACTCCAGCGGCTCGCTTGGAGATTTGACGAGCGCCTTTACGCCGCGCAGCGATGGCGGTAACTCCCGGGTGATTTCCAACGGCTACAACTATTCTGATGCCCTTTGGAAGTGCCGCGTTACGTATCGGAGAACGCAATCGCCGACTTCAACTCAGAATTGGCTCTCGTTCCGCGTGTACTGCATCATGAAGTGAGGGGGTGGGACATGAAGAAACTTCTATTGCCGATGTTGGCGTTTGGCGCGTTTGCGCTGCACGCGACAGACGGCGTCCTCCAGGCGACCTCGGCTGAGGCGGTGTTCTCCTACAACTCGGTCGAGGAGTCGCCGTTCGGACTTGCGGCGGCGGACTCCTTTGCGCCGGTGACTTGGCAGACGCTGGAGACCGTGACGGTTGCGGGGCCGGACGGGACAGTGAAGACCGAGGTCTCCAATGCCGATTCCAGGGGGTCGTTTGCATTCACGCCTACATCCGGCGGCGTATGGACGCTCTCCAACTCGATGAGCGGAACGGTGAAGGTGTGCGTTCCGTGGTCGATCTACGGCGACAGCGAAAACATAACGAGTGAGACGGTGGGATTCAAGACCGACACCGTCGAAAGCGGTCCGAACCGCAAGACGAAAAAAAGATATGTCCTGCCCTTTGCGTATTCCGGCGACGACTGGATAGGCGACATGGCAAAGGCATCCTCGCTGACGTTCACGCCGCCTTCCGGTTCCGGCCTTGAGGAATGGACGCTCGACATGGTGGCGGGGGCAGGGGCGAAATCGGTCGCCTTGGATGCCTACGGCGATTGGACTGTGACACTGACGTTTGCGGACGGCACGACACGCACGGCTATAATCAGTGTCCAGACGACGGGATTCATCATCTCGTTTTCCTGAGTCCGCCATTTCGTGCGGGAGTTCGTGACATAATACTCAAAACAGGGGATCAATGAAACGAAATATGACAAAGCGGTTTGCCGCTTGTACGGCGGCACTGGTTGCGCTTGGCGCAGCCTTGCCGACGGGCGCGGCGACGACGGTCACGGTGGGCAACGCCCGCTTCACTCTTCTCACAGACCGCATGGTGCGGTGCGAATGGAGTGCGGACGCCAGGTTTGAGGACAGGCCGTCACTCGTCTTCGTGAACCGCAAAATGTCAGAGGTGAAATACGCGCTGGAGCGCATGGGAGAGGGTGCGAAGATCACGACAGGGCGCATGACGCTGGAGTGGTCGGGTGGTGCGTTCACGGAGAGGAATCTCGTCGTGAACGGCGTCGCCGCGCTTGCGCCGGACGCGGAGAACCTTCTCGGCACGATGCGGACGCTTGACGGCAGAAGCTCGATTCCCGACCTTCTGCCGCGCATGGAACGCGGCATCCTGTCACGGCGCGGCGTGACGGCGGTCGATGACACGGCGACGCCGCTTTTCGTCAGGGGCGGCGAGTATTGGAAGGAGTGGGTCGAGGCGAGACCTAAGCGAAAGAAAGGCGACTATCGCGACATCGTCGTGTTCGCCTACGGACACGACTACAAGGGGTGCCTTGGTGACTATGTGAAGGTTGCGGGGCGCATTCCGCTTCCTCCTCGCTGGGCGTTCGGCTACTGGTGGAGCCGCTTCTGGCCGGACACCGACGCGGACTACCGCGAGGTGGTGCGGACGATGGACAGCCTCGGAATCCCGTTGGACGTGTGCGTAATAGAGATGTACTGGCACGAGACATGGAACATCGGAGACAGGCCGGACTTGCGCGACGAATCCGGCCAGCGCGTCGGATGGGGCGGCTACACGTGGAACCGCCGCTACTTCCCCGACCCGAAGGGAATGTTCCGGTTCCTTCACGACAGCGGGCTTAAGGCTCCGCTGAACGTCCATCCCGCCTGCGGCATTCCGCCGATGGAGGAGTGCTATGGGCGCTTTGCCCGCGACTACGGCTGGAAGGGGACAAATACGATCCCGTTCAGGGCAGAGGAAGAGCGGTGGGCGGAGGTCTATTTCAAGGACGTGATAGAACCGCTTGAGGAAGACGGCGCGGACTTCTTCTGGCTCGATTGGCAGCAGCGGCTCATGTCGAAGGGAATGCCGACATTGAGCAACACGTTCTGGCTTAACCACCTTTTCAACACACATGCCGCAAGACGGGACGGCGGCGGGCGGCGTCCTATCATCTACCACCGCTGGGGCGGCCTCGGCTCGCACCGATACCAGATCGGATTCTCCGGTGACGGCAAGGTGTCGTGGGGGATGCTGGAGGCGATTCCGTGGTTCACGGCCACGGCATCCAACGTCGGCTACGGATATTGGGGGCATGACCTCGGCGGACACATGAAGCCGGATGGCGACGACGGCTCGAACGGCGAGCTCTATACGCGCTGGATGCAGTGCGGCGTGTTCACGCCCATATTCAGGACGCATACGACGAAGGACAGGCGACTGGAACGGAGAATATGGAAATTTGCCGACCATTTCCTCACGCTGCGCGAGGCGTTCCGCCTAAGGTACCGTCTTGCCCCCTATATCTACACCGCCGCGCGCGAGACGTACGACACGGGCGTTTCGATGTGCCGCCCGATGTACTACGACTGGCCGGAGAATGATTGCGCATACGCTGCGACAAATGCCTTCATGTTCGGCGAAAACATCCTTGTCGCGCCAGTGGCCAAGCCCGTCGATCCCATGACTGGAGAGGCGACGATTGACGTGTGGCTGCCGGAGGGAACTTGGTACGACGTATCGAAAGGAGAACTCGTGGACGGTGGGCGCATCGAGAGGCGCGGCTACTTGGTGGAAGAGACGCCGTGGTTCGTCAAGGGCGGCGCGGTGATTCCGATGTATCCCGATTCCGTCATGCGGCTCGGCAATCCCGGCACGGACGATCTTGTGCTTTTCTGCGTTCCGGGAAGGGGTGCTTCGCGCACATCCATTTATGAGGATGGCGGCGACAACGCAGACTATGCGACGAACTTCCGCCGGACGGAAATCAGGCGGGAGGAGAGTCGAGTGGCCATAGGCCCGCGCAAGGGCGCGTACACGCTCAAGTTTCCGCTCGCTGTGCCGCCTGCCGGTGCGAAGGTGAACGGCAGGGATTGTGCGTGGGAATATGACGCCGAAGACCTTGCGGTAGTCGTAAAGACGCCATATCAGGACGGGTCGCGTGAAACGGTCGTCGAACTTGTCTATCCAGACGGCGAGGCGCGGACGGTTGGATGCCTTTCGGGTCTTAAGGGCGAGTACGCCCGGGTCACAGCGCTGACTGAGGGCTTCAGGAAGGCGCTTGCCGGGAATGGGCCGGGTTCGAGGCGGACGCGTCCCGAGTATGTAGCCAACCTGCCGGATTCGTGGCAGACTTACTGGAAGACGCGTGACGCTGTCGCCGCCAATCCTTCTGATGCGAAGCGGATTCTGGCGGAACGCGACGCGGCGCTCAGAACGTTCGCCGCAGATTTCCGGAGAATGGAGCCAGGGATTCCTGATGCCGATTTCTGCCGCAGAATGCATATCTGGCTGACGACGAGAGGAGTGGAACGATGAAAACGTCAAGGCGGGAATTTGTGTCAGGCGCGGTTGCGCTTGGAGCTTTCGGAGCCGTCCGGGCGTCTGTTTTGCGCCCTGACACCTTTGCTGCGTCGCAGGGGGTCCGTCTTCGCATTGGCATATTGTCCGACACCCATCTTGACAAGGATTCCACAGCCGCACGGAAATTCAAGCGGGCGCTTGAGGCGTTCCGGAAAAGACGCGTGGATGGAGTGCTGATATGCGGAGATTTGACCGATAACGGCATCATACCGCAGATGGAGGAGGTGGCGCGGATCTGGGAAAGCGTATTCCCGGACTCAAAGGGATTGGACGGTACGCACGTCGAGCGTCTTTTTCTCTGTGGCGACCACGACAACCGGGGAAACTGGATGTCCGGCGAAGACAAGCGTGTGTGCGGTCAGTATGGATGGACGAAAGCGACGCTTGACGAGAATACCTGTTTCCTTCGCATAAAGGAAACATGGGAGCGCATCTTCGGAGAGACGTGGTCGCAGATTGTCCACAAGCGCGTGAAGGGGTACGAGTTCGTTCTTGCGCATTTCAATCCCCGCGGACGGAACACGACGCCAGGGCTCAAGCAGTTCCTCGAAGGAGTGTCCATCGATCCCGCGAAGCCGTTCTTCTACGCCCAGCACAGGGTGTTGCGCAACACTGTATGCGGATCCGGCGCATGGGGGCAGGACGACGGCTCGGTCGGGAAACTGCTTTCCGCCTATCCGAACTGCTGTGCGTTCTGCGGACACAGCCACCAGTCGGCGGTGCGCGAGGATGCCATTTGGCAGGGTGCGTTCACTGCGGTTCAGGTGCCGTCGCTCAAGTACTTGATTCAGGAGGCAGGGCACGAGAACAAGCCGGATGAACGCTGCGCTGAGCAGGGGATGCTCCTTGACGTGTACGATGAAAGGATGGCCATCCACC
>SUVZ01000151.1 GCA_015061765.1 Lentisphaerota bacterium | reverse complement strand
CCTGAAGGCCGCGGGATATGAAAACATCATTGTCCGTACGCATGCGGAACTCGACTTGTGCGATCCGGCGGCGGTTCGCGCCTTCTATGAGAGCGAAAAGCCTGACGTGGCGGTCATCTGCGCGGCGAAGGTTGGCGGCATAGGCGCAAATTCGGCGGGGAATGCGACATTCCTGTACGAGAACAGCCTTATAGCGATGAATACGGTCATGGGGGCTTATGAGGCTGGCGTGAAAAGGCTGCTGTTCCTTGGGTCGACGTGCATCTATCCACGTCTGGCCCCGCAGCCGATCCCAGAGACCGCGCTTCTCACCTCTCCCCTGGAAAAGACAAATGAGGGCTATGCGCTGGCGAAGATCGCAGGTCTTAAACTGTGTGAGTTTCTGCGCAGGGACAAGGGTGTGTGCTATCATTCGCTTATGCCGACGAATCTGTATGGCACGGGTGACAATTACGATGTCGTCGGCGGCCATGTGTTGCCGACGATGATCCGCAAGTTTGAGACGGCCAGGGTGAACGGTGACGCGACGGTCAATCTCTGGGGAACAGGCACTCCGCTGCGTGAGTTCCTTCACGTGGACGATCTTGCGGCGGCATGCCTTTTCGTTCTTGAGATGGAAAATCCGCCGGATCTCGCGAACGTCGGTTCGGGAGTTGAGATAACCATTCGTGACCTTGCCGAGAAGATCAAGCTGGCTACAGGGTGCCCTGCGGAGATTGTGTGGGATGCCTCAAAGCCGGATGGTACGCCGCGCAAACTCTGCGACACCTCTCTCATACGGTCGTTGGGATGGTCTCCCAGGATCGATCTGGAGGCGGGGCTCAAGAGGACGGTCGCCGAATATCGCAGTTCCATTGCGGACGGGACTGTGCGCAAGTGAATCTTTAACTTTGCCGATCGGCACAAGAATAACAGAAGAAGCAAAGTGAGATTATGAGAAAGTCAGTTTGCGTTACCATAAGGACCACGGCCGTTTTTGTCGCGATGTCGATGCTGTCCGCATTTGGCGGCCTGCTTGACAATGCATGGCTCAAAGGCACAACAAACAAGAATCCGCTTGAATACAAACCGGGTGAGGAGATGGTGTTTACGCTCACTCTTCAGAGAGTGGAGTCGATTCCTGCCGATACGTATTTCATAAAATGGTCACGTACGGGTGACGATGGTGTAACCGAAACGGGCAAGGTGCCTGCTTCCCTCACGGAACCGCTCGTGATCAGAACGAAGCTGGACAAGCCTGGGTTCGTGCGCATTGAAGCCCAAGTGGTAGACAGGAAGGGCCAGACTTACAGAAAAAGTTTTCGTTTCAAGGGCGATCCGAACACCCCGGAAGGGCGCAAGGCGCTCAATGCCTTTGAACGCCAGGATAAACGCGTGTTCTTCGACGGTGGAGCCGGTGTTGACGTTGAAAAGCTCCAGAGCGTCCCAGAGCCCAAGGATTTCGATGCGTTCTGGGCTCGCCGCCGTGCGCGTCTCGCAAAGGTTCCGCTTGAGGCGGACATGAAGGAACTCAAGGAATACCGCAAGGGACTTAGGGTTTATGCCGTGACCATCAAGTGCGCAGGGCCGCGCCCTTCCACTGGCTATCTTACGATCCCCGAGAACAAAGGTGCCAAGATGCCCGTCACGGTGTACTTTCACGGGTATGGACATTCCTATCCCGGGAAGGGTCATGTAGTTTCCCCTGTTATCAGAAATGACGCGATCAGCTTCAATTTCTCTCCGCACGGATATGAACTCGGACGCGAACCCGAATACTACGATGAATTCTTCCGTTCCATATGCTCCGGCGGCAGGACGTTCGGTTTTGACGACAAGCAGAATGCCGATCCGGAGAACTCCTATTTCAGCGGCTATACCTATCGCATCATGCGTGCCCTCGAATGGCTGAAGACTCTGCCCGAATGGGACGGCAAGAATCTTCAGGTGCGCGGAGGCTCGATGGGCGGTCTTCAGTCTTTATGGGCGGCAGGGCTTGATCCGGACGTATCCCTTGCACTGCCGGCAATTCCCTGGTGCTGTGACATGGGCGGACGCGACACGCTCAAGCGACTCATCGACTCCTGGTACATTCACGAGACTCCTGCCTTGCGCTACTACGATCCGGTAAACCTCGCCAAGCGCATCTCGAAGAACTGTAAGGTCGAGATCACCCGTGCGGGGTTGGGCGACTACTGCTGTCCTCCTTCTGGTGTGGCAATCCTCTTCAACAACATCCCCGGTCCCAAGAAGATCAATTGGGTTCAAGGCTCCACGCACGGCTATGTGCCGCCGGATAAGCATCAGGCATTCTCCGTAACCGGCAACGGTTGGACGGAATGACAATTATCGCGCCTTTCCCATGGGGGCAATCGCAGCGATGCCATTGTGACTTGTGGCTCTGGGCCCTCCGCGACGCACACTTGTGTGCGTCGCGGAGTTGATAAATGTGGTATAATCTCCGCCCGTTTTGCAATTCATTAAAAAGAGGAAAAGAGGATGAAAGTCTGCAAATTCGGTGGTTCAAGTCTCGCGGACGCAGGACAGATATCCAAGGTGATGGATATCGTGCTTGCCGATCCCGCGCGTCGCATGGTTGTCGTAAGCGCTCCCGGCAAGCGCAACAAGTCCGACACGAAGGTGACGGACCTGCTTATCGCCCTCGCCGACGCGGCTCTTGCGAAAAAGGACACCGCCAAGCAATTCAAGGCTGTCATCGACCGTTATGCGTCCATCGCCAAGGACCTTAAGCTTGGCGACGATATCGTGAAGGAGATCGAAAAGGATCTAAAGGCGCGTGTCGCGTCATCGAAGAAGGACGCCGGGATTTTCATGGATACGCTCAAGGCGGCGGGCGAGGACAATTCTGCGAAGCTTGTCGCCGTGGCGTTCGCGAAGCGCGGAGTCAAGGCGCGCTATGCCGGTCCAAAGGAGACGGGCATGATCCTCGAGGGCGAGTCCGGCAACGCGACGCTCAATCCCGAGTCCTACCGCAAGCTTGCGAAGTCCTTCGCCGATTTCGAGGGCATCGTCGTGTATCCCGGGTTCTTCGGCTACCGCAAGGACGGCACGGTCGCCACGTTCCCCCGCGGCGGCTCAGACATCACGGGTTCGATTCTTGCGGCGGCGATCCGCGCCGACGTGTACGAGAACTTCACGGATGTCGACAACGTCTATCCCGTGGATCCGCGCATCGTCCCCGAGGTCAACGAGGGGATCGACACGATGACCTACCGCGAAATGCGCGAGCTTGCCTATGCGGGTTTCGGCGTGTTCAACGACGAGGCCATCTTCCCGGCCGTGCAGGCCCGCATCCCGATCAACGTGCGCAATACGAACCATCCCGCCGAGCCCGGTACGATGATCGTGCAGTCCCGCCGCGTGATCCCCGGCACCGTCACCGGCATCGCGGCGGCGGACGGTTTCTGCAACATAATCATCGACAAGTACTGCATGAACCGCGAGGTTGGCTTCACGCACAGGCTTCTCGACATTCTCCAGGAGGAGCATGTCGCCTATGAGCACATTCCCAGCGGCATCGACTCGATCTCCGTCGTGATCCGCGCCGACAAGTTCACCAAGTCGACCGAGAACCGTGTCGTGGCCCGCATCAAGCGCGAGCTTTCGCCCGATTCCGTGCTCGTCACGCACAACTATGCGATTCTCATGGTGGTCGGCGAAGGTATGGCGTTCTCCGCAGGAATGCTCGCAAAGGCGACCGCCGCGCTCGCGGAGCATGGCATCAACATCTCGATGGTCAATCAGGGCGCGAGCGAGTTCTCGTTCATGATCGGCATCAAGAGCGAGGACCGCGTCAAGGCGGTGCGCGCCCTCTATTCCGCATATTTCGGGTAAGCAGGTGAGGCAGGTCCGCAGAGCGTTCATTGCGGCTGCGACGACTGCAGTTGCGGCCTTGGCGGCATTCACCGCCAGGGCCGATCTTGATTTTGCCCCGAAGGCCGTCGTCAGCACGGATGGATTCGTCCGTGTTGTCGCGTATGACAATCCGAGGGATGAGATGGGGTTCCGTCGGCCGATCCTCGCATTCGCCGGAAACCTCGTCGACTCCCTGTCGGCCGCGTTCGACATGAAGCGCGTGAAGGTCAAGGAGCCTGGGCTCGTCATATATGCGATGGACGGCCGGACAAACGACACTCGCGTCATTGTGCGTCCGGAAACGCGCGGCAATGGATCCAGAGTGGTCAAGATATTCCTGCCCAGTCCGGGCTATTCCGATCTTGACGAACTGCGCATGGGCATCGCCAAGTCCTTTGTGGGGGCGGATATGCCGGATTGGCTGGCGCAGGGAGTCCTGCGCTGTCAGGATGATAATGTCCGCAGGTCGGATACGCGATTCATCCTGGAGCTGTGGAGCAGCGCTCGGCTTCCGTTCTTCCCGGCGCTCTGCACGGACCTCCGCGTAGGAAAGGGCAAGGCCGCCGCGCTGCCCGGATATGTTGCCGGGTGGATCAAGGAGAAGAAGATTCTTGGAAAGCTGAAGGCTGAGGGCTGGAACGGGAGACGCCTTGCGGAGCTGCTGACGGGCGAAACCGATCCGGTCCTTCAGGACAGAGCCTCAGACGAAAGACTTGCGCGTCTTGCAAGGTCAGTGATCGAGCCCGGCGCATGCGGCAAGTGGGAACTCGACTTCTTTTCGTCTAGGCTGTTGCTTTATCCGCCGTATTTTGATACAAAGCTGATTGACGGGCGCGCCGTCTGCTCGTTCAGGGAGGCCATCGAGGCGGGGGAGTCGAACCTTCTTGTGCGTGCGACGGCGTTTCTGAAGACTCGTGAGATCCCTCTCTATGCTTTGGGTCGTGGGGAGGAACTGCGCCAGACGGCGGATGCGTACACGCGTTTTCTGCTTGGCGTCGCTGCGGGCGAGGACAGAAAGAAGCTTGAGCAATTGTTGAACAATGCAGATTCCAGATTGGAGGCGATTTATGAAAAACGTAGAAAAGACGATAACGGGTAACGTCGATCCCGACGTGTTGGAATTCACCGTCGGCGACGATCCCGTCCTCGACCGTGAACTGGTAAAGTGGGATGCGGCCGGAACGGCGGCACATGTGACCATGCTTTCACGCATGAAGATGCCGAAGGGCGTTCCTCCGGTGGTGACGCCCGCAGAGGCGGCGAAAGTGCGCCGCGAGCTTGCGAAGGTTGTGAAGGAGTTTGCGGACGGGAAGTTCGAGATCCGCGAGTCCGACCAGGATGTTCACATGGCGGTGGAGCGCAGGCTCACAGAGGCTCTCGGTGATCTTGGAAAGAAGATTCACACCGGACGCAGCCGCAACGATCAGGTTGCCGTGGATGTGCGCCTGCACATCAAGGACCAGGTCCTTGCGCTTGAAGGAGAGGTGGCGGCATTGGCGTCCGCATTGTGCGCATTCGGCAAGAGGCATTCGATGGTTCCGCTTGTCGGCCGCACGCACCTCCAGCCCGCAATGCCGAGTTCCGTGGGCGTATGGGCGAGCGGACATGCCGAGATGATTCTCGATCAGGTGGCGAACCTCGAGGCCGCCTATCAGATGAACGACCTTTGTCCGCTCGGAAGCGCCGCCGGATACGGCGTTCCGCTGCCGCTCGACCGTAAGCTCACGAGCGACCTTCTTGGATTCAAGCGTCCGCTCCACAATGTGTTCGGAGCATCGATGGCGCGCGGCGAGGATGAGGCGGCGCTTCTCTCCGCCCTTGCGCAGCTGATGGCGGTCATATCGCGCCTTGCGCAGGACCTCATAATCTTCTCGATGCCGGAGTTCGCGTACTTCCGGCTTCCGCGCGAATACTGTACCGGCTCTTCGATAATGCCCCAGAAGTACAACCCCGACGTGCTTGAGCTCGTCCGTTCCAAGACGGCTACGGTGCTCGGGCTGCAGGTCGCCGCCCTCTCCCAGCTGCATGCGATGCCCGGCGGATACAACCGCGATCTCCAGGACTCGAAGGGCCTCTACATGAAGGGGCTCTCCGTAACGCGCACGACGCTTCGCATCATGGCGAAGATGGTCGAAGGCATTTCCATCGACGAGGAGAAGCTTCGCGCAGGGTTCATTCCCGGCGTGTTCGCCACGGATGCGGCGCTTCGCCAGGTGGCGGCCGGTGTGCCGTGGCGCGAAGCGTACCACGACGTGCGCGACCACCTCGAGCGACTTGAAACCGAGGATGCCGACAGGGCAGTGCGCGCCAAGCGCCATATCGGCGCAACGAACGGACTCGACTGGCGCATGTATGCCGGACGCGTTTCGTCGCTTGAAAAGACGGTCGCAAGGCGTCGCAGCGCATTCGACTCCAAGATCAAGGCTCTGTTCGCCTGATTTGATCTGATATGTTTCGCAGACTTGCCATAAACTTCTGGAAGTTCTTTCTGTCCGGAAACGGGATGACGATTCGCACGGGCCGTTATTTCGGCCGTGCGGCGGCGCTTGGCGCCATTGTCGGACTCGTCACCGTTGCGTTTCACAGGATGATAGAGTTCGGCCACGGGATTATAGGCATCGATCGTCTTGCTGAATCCAACCGCTGGGCGCTGCTTCTGCTCCCTGCCGCAGGCGCTGTGGCGGGATCGCTTCTCATAAAGAGATTCGCGTCCATCCGCCATGCTCGCGGAACGGACTCCGCCGTCTATGCCTATCACCATTCGGACGGCGTCATACCGCCCGCAGTCGTCCCTGTGAAGTCTGTCGCGTCCGTCATGGCGGTGGAGAGCGGCGGCTCCGCGGGGTACGAGGGGCCTGTCACCCTTATCGGGGCGGCATGCGGATCTTTTCTCGCGTCGGTTCTCCGTCTTGACGGACGCGCGCGGCGCATCCTGATGGCGGCGGGGCTTGCGGCGGGCATAAGTGCGCTCTTCCGCGCTCCGCTTGCCGGCGCGCTTTTCGGCGCCGAGATATTCTATTCTTCGAGCGATCTTGAATATGACGTCATACTTCCTTCGTTCGTGGCGAGCGCGGTGTCCTATACTGTGTTTGCGTGTTTCGTCGGATGGCAGCCGCTCTTCGCGATGCCGGACTATGCGTTCGAGAACGGCATCCGTCTCTTCCCGTATATCGCGCTTGCCTTTGTCGTGACGCTTGGGGCGCGGTTCTACATAACATTCTTCCGCACGACCGAGGCGTTTTTCACCCGGATGGAGCTGCCGTCGTGGATCCGCGTCTTGATTGGCGGATTGATCACCGGGGTGATTGGGTTCTGCCTTCCTGACGTGATGGGTCCGGGATATGATGTGATTCAGCGCACATTCTCCACTCCAGATTCATCTGCCATTTCCGAAACCGTCACGCGCCATTGGTCGTTTCATGGATTCCTGCTGTTCTTCTTTCTGAAGACGATTGCGACTTCATGTACGGTTGGCTCTGGCGGTTCGGGTGGCGTTTTCGCCCCTGCGCTTGTGTGTGGCGGTGCGCTGGGCGTTGCTGTCGGCATCGGATTCGAGGCTGTCCTTCCGAGCAGCATCGGGATCCATCCTGCGGCCTTCGCGCTTGTCGGGATGGCGGGTTTTGTCGCGGCGGCGGTCCGCTGTCCGTTGACGGCCATCGTGATGGTTGCGGAGATTTCCGGCAACCATGAGCTACTTCTCCCGACGATGTGGGTGTGCGGCATTGCGTTCTGGCTGAACAACGGCTGGTCGCTCTACCGCAGCCAGGTGCACAACCGCGACGCCTCGCCCGTATACCTCTGAAGAATTGCTTTTGTTCGGGCTGCCGGTACGTCAAACCGTTTCATGGCATAATGATATGCGATCCTGTTTCCGTGACGGGTGGATTTCATGTCGCAAGCGGGGAACGTTTTTAGCAGAATCCACCCCATCGGCGGCAAGGTCCCGTGCAGCCATATCGCCATTTGATAGTTGTTTGTGTGAGAATCAGTCCAAACCATGTTCTCAAGGTAAATGCCACCATTCCCCTAGGGGATAGGCTGGAAGTTGATTATGAAGAACTAAATGCGATCAGCTGCACAAGATCACTTAGTAAGAAGTAAATGCGACTGCCGCACTCGCATCTACTTTGGCAAACGACGATGAGCGGCTGATTTCCCATTGCTGGTGTATGGGTATGGAGTATGGTATAATCTACGCCATGAAAGAAACCTTGGGTACGGGACGGGTGGCTTTGTTCTGCCGGTATCGTATCACGGAGATTGGTGTCGTACCAGTGATAAGGAGAACCGCAATGGTGCGCCAAGCAAAGCTCGTCAGAGCTGACAGAATGAAAGGAAGCTGTACGGCAACGAAAACGACATGCCGTTAGGAAGGTTGGCTGTGCGGAGGGTGA